>JANNYI010000600.1:0-22966 GCA_031410015.1 Betaproteobacteria bacterium
GCCGTCTGGTGGCTGCTGGCGCCGCGCGGCGGGACGATGGAGCACACCGACCGCTTCATCGCGCCGGCGACAAGCCGCGTGGATTACCGCTTTCCCGGCGGGCTGCACTACATCATCTCGTCGTCGTGCACGGAAGTCGCCGCCGGCGAGATCGACGTGTTCACCGTCATCTCGTTCCGCTGGGGCTGGCTGGGTCCGCTCGTGCGCCTCTACTTCGAGCCCCTGTCGCGCCACATCATCCGCAGGACGTCGACATCCTCGCCGCCCAGCACGCCAACATCGAACGCTTCGGCGGCCCGCGGTTTCGCAGCACCGCCGCCGACCTGCTCGGCGCGCACATCGTGGCATGGCGGCAGGCCCTTGCCGCGAACGCGCCGCCGCCCGCCGCCGGCGCGCCGCGCAACGTCGAGATCCGCCTGTAGCCATGACGACCAGCCGGCTCACCGCCCAGGTACGCGACCGCGCAGCGCTGTCCGCCGGCGACGTCGCGCGCATGTACGCACTGTATGCAACCTACTACGACGGCACCAGCTGCGCACTCTTCGCCGCCGACCTGGCCGGCAAGAGCCACGTGATCGAACTCACCGTGGACGGCGCGCTGGTCGGCTTCTCGACGCTCGCGGTGCTGCCGTTCGAGCATCATGGTGCGGCCAACCTCGCGCTCTTCTCCGGCGACACGATCATCGACCAGTCGCATTGGGGCGAGCAGGCGCTGGTTGCCGCGTTCTGCCGGTTTGCCGGCCGGCTGCGGGCGCAGGGCGACGTGCCGTTGTACTGGCTGCTGATCTCCAAGGGCTACCGGACGTACCGGTACCTGAGCCTCTTCGCGCGCACCTATTATCCGCAGCACGCCGCGCCCACGCCGGCCGCGGTGCAGGAGCGGCTCGACGCACTCGCGCAGCGCAAATTCGGCGCCGCCTATGACGCGGCCACCGGCGTCGTCCGCTTCCCGCAATCGCGCGGCCACCTCAAACCCGCGTGGGCCGATGTGCGCGACCACCTCCTCACGCACGACGTCGTGCGCTTCTTCCTCGCCCGCAATCCGGGCCATGCGGGCGGCGACGAGCTCGTGTGCCTCACCGAACTCGCGGCGGACAACCTGCGCTCGTTCGCGCGCCGCGCGTTCGTCGAGGGCCTGCATGCCCCAGCCGAAGGCGTCCCTGCGTAAGCGGCTGGCCGGGCAGGCGGCGCGGTTCCAGGCCGCGCTCGCCGACACCCGCACCGTGCAAGCGCGACGGCTGCAGGCCATTCTCGCCCGCCACCAGCACTGCGAATACGGCCGGCGGCACGGCTTCGCCTCGATCGCCGATCCCGCCGCGTATGCGCAACGCGTGCCGGTCGTCGACTATGACGCACTGCGCGGTTCGATCGAGCGGATGGCCGCCGGCGCCCGCGACGTGCTCGTCGCCACGCCGGTCATCGCCTTCGAGGAGACCGGCGGCAGCAGCGGGGGGGCCAAGCTCGTGCCGTACACCGCGGCGGCGCTGGCGTCGTTCCAGCGCGGGCTGCTGCCGTGGCTGGATGATCTCCATGCCAACGTGCGCGCACTGGACGCCGGGCGCGCGTACTGGTCGATTTCGCCCGCGGCGCGCGCGCCGCGGCAAACCGCGGGTGGCATCCCTGTCGGGCTGCCGAGCGACGCGGCCTATCTGGGCGAGGACGTGGCCGGCGATCTCCTCGCCACGCTGTGCGTGCCACCGGCAGCCGCGCGCATCGCCGACATCGACGCATGGCGGCGCTTCACGCTCGCGCACCTGCTGGCCGCGGAGGACCTGGCGCTCATCTCGATCTGGAGCCCGACGTTCCTGCAGGAATTGCTGCGCCATGCGCAGGAGGATGCGGCGTGGCTGGTGCGGTGCCTCGTGGATGGCGAACCCGGCCTCGACGCGACCGGGGCCGGCGTGCCCGCGCCGCGCGTGTCCCGCGCCCGCGGCGAGCGGATGCGCGCCGTGCTCGCGCAACGCGATCCTGAATGGACGCGCCTGTGGCCCGATCTTGCCGTGATCAGTTGCTGGGACCAGGCGGCGGCCAGGCCCCATGCGACCGCCTTGCGCCGCGCGTTTCCCGGCGTGCGCGTGCAGGGCAAGGGACTGCTGGCCACCGAAGGCCTCGTCACGGTTCCGCTGTACGACGCCGCGATGCCGGTGCTGGCCGTCGATTCCGGATTCTACGAATTCGTCGACACCACCGGCGCCGCGTGGCTCGCGAGCGACGTGATCCCGGGTCAGGAATATGAAGTGCTCCTCACCAACGACTCCGGGTTCTACCGGTACGCCATTGGCGACCGCGTGCGCGTGCATGGCTTCGTCGGCAGCGCGCCCATGCTCGAGTTCGCGGGCCGCGCGGGTGGCGGCAGCGACATGTGCGGCGAGAAGCTGACCGAGGCCTTCGTGGGCGCCGCACTGGCTGCACTCGGCCTGCGCTTCGCGATGCTGGCGCCGGTCGCAACGGCCCCGCGCGGCTACGTGCTGCTGCTCGACGCGGCCGAAGTGGGCACGGACGATGTCGCCCGGCTCGCGGCGCGGACCGAGGCGGCGCTCGCCGCGAATCCGCAATATGCCTACGCTCGGCAGCTCGCGCAGCTCGCCCCGGTGCGCGGCCGGCGCAGCGACCAGCCGATGGCCCGGTGGCTGGCGCTGTGCCGGCAGCGTGGCCAGCGGTTGGGCGACATCAAGCCCGTTGCGTTGTGTACCGTCGACGGCTGGCAGCAGCATTTCGCGCCCTGCGCATGAGCGTGCGCTATACCTTCGACCTCGCCGTGCCCGCCGACGACGCGCAACTGCGCGCGCGGATGGCGGAAGACCGGATGGAAGGCAGCATCGCCGTGAGCTTCCGGCGGGAGCCCTCGTATTTCGCCGGCGCGCGCGTGCAGGGCGAGACCACGCAGGTGCTGAAGTGCGTGGACGCGGCGACGGGCCGGATCGTCGGCCTCGGCAGCCGCAGCACCTCGCTCG
This sequence comes from Betaproteobacteria bacterium, assembly GCA_031410015.1. Taxonomy (GTDB): domain Bacteria; phylum Pseudomonadota; class Gammaproteobacteria; order Burkholderiales; family Casimicrobiaceae; genus VBCG01. Next base: position 2,955 of record JANNYI010000600.1, read on the forward strand.
CGTGGGTCGACGGCCACGCCCGCCGGATCGGCTATCTCGCCGACCTGCGCGGTGCGCCGGACGTGCGTAGCGGTGTCCTGCTCTTCCGCGGTTTCGGCTATTTGCGGCAACTCCATGCGGCCGATCCGGTGCCGCTCTATACATCGGTCATCTACGACGGCAACCTGCCGGCGCTGCGCAGCCTCGTGGGCGCCCGCCACGGGCTGCCCGCGTACCAGGATTGCGGACGGGTGCTGACGCCGGCCATCCATCTCGACCTGGCCCGTCGCGCCATCGCGATCCGCGGTATCGAGTTCGGCCGCGGCGAACCCGCTGAGCTGCCGGCCATCGTCGCGTTTCTCAATCGAAGACTGCGCGCGCGCCAATTCGCGCCGGTCTATCGGGAGCAGGACTTCGGCACGGGGCGCTTCGCCAACCTCGCCGCGCGCGACTTCTTCGTCGCGCGGTCGAACGGACGCATCGTGGGCACGCTCGCCGCGTGGGACCAGGCCGCGCTCCGGCAGACGCATGTGGAGCGCTATTCGCGGTCGCTCGGACTGCTGCGTCCGCTGTACAACCTCGCCGCGCGGATCACGCCGTTGAAGCCACTGCCCGCCGTCGGCGCGCGCATTCCGTATGTGTATCTGGCCTGCGCCGCCGTCGAGGATGACAGCGTCCCGCTCTTCCGCGGCCTGTTGCACCACGCCTGCAACGCGCTGCGGCGCGGCCCCTGGCACTACGCGATCGCAAGTCTCCACGAACGCGACCCGCTGGCACCGGTGCTCGGCGAATGTCGCCGCATCGACGCGGCCGGCCGGTTGTTCGTCGTGCACTATCCGGAGGACGCGGCAACCGTGGCCGCGCTGGAGCCGCGGATTCCGTATGTCGAGGCCGGGTGCCTGTGACACGGCGCGATACCGCCGCGCGCCGGTGTCGCCCGTAGGCGAGGCTTCAGCCTCGCGGGGATATCGCTGCGACGAACACGCGAGGCTGAAGCCTCGCCTACATCGCCTACATCGCCTGCATCGCCTGCATCGCCTACATCGCCTGCATCGACTGCATCGCCTACATCGCCCGCATCGCCCGCATCGCCCGCCTGCCAAACCTGCGCGTGCAGGCCGAGCCTACGGCCGCTTGATCCGCCCGACGATGCCGTCGAGCTGGTCGAGGCTCGCGTAGTCGATGACGAGCCTTCCTGCGCCCTTGCGTCCCGGCTCGATCTTCACCGCCGCGCCAAGCGACTCCGCCAATTCCGTGGCGAGGCGCGCGGTATCGGGGTCCATGGTGGCGCCGGCGCCGCGCCGGGCCGCGCGCCTGGCGGGATTGAGCAGCGTGAATACCAGCCGCTCGGTTTCGCGCACCGACAGATGCCCGTTGACCACGCGCGCGCCGGTCATCGCCTGCTGCGGGGTCGGCAACGCCAGCAACGCGCGCGCGTGGCCCATTTCAAGCGCGCCCTGCATCAGGTAGTCCTGCACGGGCTTGGCCAGATGCGTCAGGCGCAGCAGATTGGTGACCGCGCTGCGCGAGCGCCCGACCGCCTTTGCCGCGGCCTCGTGCGTCAGCCCGAATTCGTCGATCAATCGCTGCAGGCCCTGCGCTTCCTCCAGCGGATTGAGATCCTCGCGCTGGATGTTCTCGACCAGCGCCAGCGCGAGCGCCGCGTTGTCGGGAACGTCCTTCACCAGCGCGGGCACCTCCTTCAGGCCCGCGCGCTGTGCCGCGCGCCACCGCCGCTCGCCGGCGATGATCTCGAAGCGCCCGCCGCCGACCGGGCGCACGAGGATCGGCTGCATCAGGCCCTGCTCGCGGATCGAGTCGGCCAGCTCATTCAACGCCGTGTCGTCCATCCGCGTGCGCGGTTGATATTTGCCGGACTGCAGCCGCTCGATGGCAATCGTCTGCAGCGCGCCCGCCGGTGCGGCGGCATCGTCGCCGGCGCCACCGGACAGCAGCGCATCGAGGCCGCGTCCCAATCCCTTGTGCCGAATCATGGTCGGGCCTTCATGTTGTGCTGGCGACCGGTGGCGCCGCCGCTGCCGCATTGGCTTCCATCCGCCGCAGCATCTCGCCCGCCAGCGCGAGATACGCCAGCGCACCCTTGGACTGCGGCTCGAGCTTCAGCGCCGGCAGTCCATGCGACGGCGCCTCGGCGAGCCGCACGTTGCGCGGAATGATCGTGCGGTAGAGCTTGTCGCCGAAGTGCTTTTCCAGCTCCGCGGTGACGTTGAGCGCCAGCGTGTTGCGCGGGTCGTACATCGTGCGCAGCAAGCCCTCGATCTCGAGGCGCGTGTTGAGGTGCGCGCGTACCTTCTTCAGCGTCTGGATGAGATCGGACAGGCCTTCGAGCGCGTAGTACTCGCACTGCATCGGGATCAGCACCGAGTCGGCGGCGCACAGTCCGTTCAATGTCAGCAACGACAGCGACGGCGGGCAGTCGAGCAGGATGAAGTCGTAGTCGGGCGCCACCTGCTGGATGGCCGACTTCATCTGCGACAGCGCATCGGCCAGCGCGTCCTTGAGGCGCGTTTCACGCTCCGGCAGATTGACGAGTTCGATTTCCGCACCGGCCAGTTCGCGATTGGCCGGCACGAGATCGAAGCCACCGGCCGGCGATTGCACGCGCACCTCGGCGATCGTGCGCTCGCCCAGCAGCACCTGGTAGACGGTGGCCTCGAGCGCGCGCTTGTCGAGTCCGGACCCGGTCGTGGCATTGCCCTGCGGATCGAGATCCACCAGCAGCACGCGGCGCTTCATCGCCACCAGGCTTGCCGCCAGGTTGACCGACGTGGTGGTCTTGCCTACGCCGCCCTTCTGGTTGGCAACGGCGATGATGCGCGTCATGCGGCGGCTCCGGTGTCGCGTCGCCGCATCAGGATGAGGTGCCGCGCCGCGTCGAGGCCGGGCACGGTCAACGCGGGCTTGGCCACCACGACGAGCGCACCCGGCAGGTCCGCGAGTTCCTCGTCGGGATGCACGCCCTTCATCGCCGCCAGCACGCCACCCGGCGCGAGATGGCGCGCCGACGTCGCGGCGAAGGTGGCGAGATCGGAAAACGCCCGCGAGATCACGACGTCGAACGGCGCCGCGGGCGCGAAGTCCTCGATGCGCACCGCGTGCGTTTCGACATTGTCGAGCTTCAGCTCGATCATCGCCTGGGTCATGAACGCCACTTTCTTGTGATTGGCATCGACCAGCGCGAAGTGCCAGTCGGGTCGCGCGATGGCCAGCGGAATGCCGGGAATGCCGCCGCCGGAGCCGACATCCAGCACCCGCAACCCGGCGCGCGCAGGCAGGTGCGGCAGGACCGCGAGCGCGTCGAGCAGGTGGTGCGTGAGCATGCGTTCCGGATCGCGGATGGCCGTCAGGTTGTAGGTGCGATTCCACTTCGCGAGCAACGCGACGAACGCGGCAAGGCGCGCGCGCTGCAAGTCGTCGAGCGCGATGCGCAGCGCCGCCGCGCCGTCGACCAGCGGATCGGCGTGCGTGGATGCAGCGACACCGGTCATTGCAGGCCGAGTTGCTTGACGGCAGGCGGCAGGTATTCGTCGAACAGGCCCGCGAACGCATCGGTGAGCGGCGCGCGATGCGCCTGCAATGCGGCGGCGAGATCGGATGGCAGCGCCGCGAGCCGCAGCGTGCGCCCACCGGGCCGGGGACTGCCGGCGCTGACCGCCACCTCGCTGATGCCGCGCTGCGCGCGCAGATCGTAGGCAAACGCCACGACCCACAGGTAGGCATTGGCCTCGTCGGGCGCGCCGCCGCGCGACGTGACACCGATGCCGTTGCTGCGCTCGGCGGTGGCGGTGTCGTTGTCGCCGTTCGCGCGGCGCAGCACGATCACCACGTCAAGGTTCTGTCCGGCCACCACCGGCGCCAGCGCCGGCATGACGATCGCCGCATTGCCCGTGCCGTACCAGCTCTCGAGCGTGAGCGGCTGATTGACCGCGGCGCGCAGGCGCGGCGTGGGCGTCAACGTGACGACCGTCATGCCCGGGGCGAGACCGCGCGCGGCGGCGCGGGCCGCGGCGGCGTCGAGCCCCCAGTCGGCCGTGGTGACCGTTGCCGCACGATTGTCCAATGACGATTGGCCGAAATAGCTCCACTGCACGCGATCGCCGATCAGCGACACGATGCCCACGCGCTGCACCGGCGCCACCGGCGGCATCGGTCCGGACGTCGGCGTGGCGCAGCCACCCGCGAGCACCGCCAGCATGAACGCGAGGGCGCCTCGGCGCAGGCGCAAGAATCGATCAGGAGCCAACGTCTTCATGCGGAGATCCTTTCGGCATGCGGACCACCCAGTCCGCGCCGCTTGAGATGAACGAGCAACAACGAAATGGCGGCCGGTGTCATGCCCGAAATCCGCGCGGCCTGGCCCACGGTTTCCGGTTGCCCCTTGGCCAGTTTCTGGCGCGCCTCGGTGGAAAGTCCGCGCACGTCCGCATAGTCGAGATCCGGCGGAATGCGCAGCGTTTCCTGCGCCAGATGCCGCGCGATCTCGTCGTGCTGGCGATCGATGTAGCCCGCGTACTTGATCGTGACTTCGACCTGCTCGGCGACCATGGCGTCGTCGACCGGCGCGCCGCTGGCCGCGAGCGTGTGCAGCGAGGCATAGCTGACGTTGGGCCGGCGCAACAAGTCAGCGAGCGCATACTCTCGCTCCAGGGCTTGCCCGAAGACCCTCTCGGTGTCGTGTGCGGCAACCATCGACGGTGTGATGCGCGTGCCGTGGAGGCGCTCCAGCTCGACCGCGACCGCGTCGCGCTTGCGCGTGAAGGCATCCCAGCGCGCATCGTCGACGACACCCAGACGCCGGCCATGCTCGGTGAGGCGGAGGTCGGCGTTGTCCTCGCGCAGCTGCAGCCGGTATTCGGCGCGCGACGTGAACATCCGGTAGGGCTCGGACACGCCGCGCGTGACGAGGTCGTCCACCAGCACGCCCAGGTAGGCCTCATCGCGACGCGGGCACCAGCCATCTTCGTCGCGCACGAAGCGCGCCGCGTTGAGGCCGGCGAGGAGCCCCTGCGCCGCCGCCTCTTCGTAGCCGGTGGTGCCATTGATCTGACCCGCAAAGAACAAGCCGTGGATGGCCTTGGTTTCGAGCGTGGCCTTCAACCCGCGCGGGTCGAAGAAGTCGTATTCGATCGCATAGCCCGGGCGCAGGATGTGCGCGCGTTCGCAGCCCGGCAGCGAGTGGATGAGATCGAGTTGAACATCGAAGGGCAGCGACGTCGATACGCCGTTCGGATAGATCTCGTGGGTGTCGAGGCCTTCCGGTTCCAGGAAGATCTGGTGGCTGGTCCGCTGCGCGAAGCGCACCACCTTGTCCTCGATGGACGGGCAGTAGCGGGGACCCACGCCCTCGATCACGCCGGTGTACATCGGCGACCGGTCGAGCCCCGCGCGAATGATGGCGTGCGTGCGCTCGTTGGTATGCGTCACCCAGCACGGCAGCTGGCGGGGATGCATCGCGCGCGTGCCGAGGAACGAGAACACGGGGGCGGGTTCGTCGCCCGGCTGCACGGCCAGATGGGTGAAGTCGATCGTGCGGCCGTCCAGCCGCGGCGGGGTGCCCGTCTTCAGGCGGCCCACCGGGAGATTCATCTCCCGCAGCCGCGCACCGAGCCGCTTGGCCGGCGGATCGCCGGCGCGTCCGGCCTCATGGTTCTTGAGGCCGATGTGGATGAGGCCCGACAGGAACGTGCCGGTGGTGAGCACCACCGCCGCCGCGTGAAAGGTCAGCCCGATCTGGGTGACGACCCCGGCCACGCGGTCGCCGTCGAGGACGAGGTCGTCCACGGCCTGCTGGAACAGCGTCAGGTTCGGCTGGTTTTCCAGCCGGCGCCGGATGGCCGCGCGATAGAGCACGCGATCGGCCTGCGCCCGCGTGGCGCGGACGGCGGGGCCCTTGCTGGCGTTGAGGGTGCGGAACTGGATGCCGGCTTCGTCGGTGGCAATGGCCATCGCGCCGCCCAATGCATCGATTTCCTTGACCAGATGCCCCTTGCCGATGCCACCGATCGACGGGTTGCAGGACATCTGCCCGAGCGTCTCGATGTTGTGCGTGAGCAGCAGCGTACGCCGCCCCATCCGCGCGCTGGCCAGCGCCGCCTCGGTGCCGGCATGGCCGCCACCCACAACGATCACTTCGTAGCTTTCCGGGAAGTCCATGATTATTTGGGCATTTATGCCCCGAAACCGCCGTCTCTGCAGGGGCTGTATTCTAGCCTAATGCAGGCCCCCGCGGTAGCGCGGGGTTCCACGTGGAACATCGATGCCTTGCGGGTGGGCGGCGCGGAACGGACCAGGCGGGCGGCTGCACAACTGGCGGCTCCGGCACATGGGCACGAGGCGCGATCCGCAACGAGCGCATGTTTCACGTGGAACAGCGACTCCGGGCGAGCAGCGAGACGCGGGGCAGGGTACTCGAGATAGGCGCCGTGTTTCACGTGAAACGGTCCGACCACGGCCCCGCCGCGACCCGAACCTGACGCGCGGCAAGCCCGGTCAAACCGAGGGTGGGGGCGCGGTCGATGCGCGGATCACCAACTTGAACGGGATTTCCACGGCAGGGGGCGAACCGCCGGCCAGCGCAGCCAGTACGTAGTCGGCGGCGGCCTCGCCCATCTGCGTGGTCGATACCCGGATGGTCGTCAGCGCCGGGGTGGCCTGTCGCGCCGGCGCCAGATCGTCAAAGCCGACGATCGACATCTGCCCCGGCACGTCCACGCCGCGCGCCTGGCATTCCCGAAGCGCGCCCAGCGCAAGGATGTCGTTGCCACAGACCACCGCCGTGGGCCGGCAGGTGCCCACCAGCAGCCGGCGCGTGGCCAGGCGGGCGGCCTCATACGAATAGGCCGACTCGACCAGCCAGCTGCCCGGCGCCTGACCCGTTGTCTCCGCCGCGTCCGGCAGCGCTAGGCACGCCTCGGCCATGGCCAGGCGCATGCCCTCCACCCGGCCGGCGGCACGGTCGTTGTCCTTGCGGATGCCGGCGACCATCCCGATCCGGCGATGTCCCAGCTCCAGCAGGTAGCGGGTAGCCACGTAGGCAGCGCGGCGATTGTCGAAGCCGACACAGGCGGGCTCCTCAGCCGGGGCAAAGGCGCCCTGGCAGACGTAGGCGATCCGATGCTCCCGCAGCAGGTCCCGCAGCGCCGGATGATGCCGCGTGCCCACCAGCACCAGGCCCTCGATCCCCCGGCCGACCATGGTGCGGGCCTGCGCCAGTTCCCGCGCGAGGTCGTAGTCGCAAGCGGCCAGCAGCAGGCCGTAACCGGCGGCCTCGACCCGCGCCTGGATGGCGGCCACCCCCTGCGCAAAGATGGCGTTGTCGATCGTCGGGACGATGGCGCCGATGACGCGGCTGCGGTGCGACGCCAGGGCCCGTGCCGCGTCGTTGGGGATATAGCGCAGTTCGGCCGCCGCCGCCTGCACCCGCTGGCGCAGCGATTCGCGCACCGTATCCGGCCGGTTGAAGGCGCGTGACACGGTCGCCGTGGACACGCCCGCGGCGCGGGCCACGTCGTGCAGCGTCGCGCTTCGCGGCGTCGCGACGGTGGGAGCGGCGGACGCAAGGGCGGGGCCGGATGCGCCCGGGTTCATGGTCGCGCCAGCGCCCGCATGAACGGCGTCGCCGCCGGAGCGGGTCGCATCAGCAACATGGGCACGGCGGACAGACTGCGCGCTGGCACTCGCTCATCGGCATCCCCGTTGACGGACCGGTGTAAAAACCGCTATTGTGCGATTGTAAACGTTTACAATCAACCTTGCACGGACGTCTCCGGACGTCGCGCAGGATGCCCCCGGCGGAAGGAAACACCCGTGCGCTACGCGCGCTTCGACGGACAACAGCGGATCAGCATCGCGCAACGCGAGCGGCCCACGCCCGCCGCCGGCGAAGTGCTGGTGCGGGTGACAGCCTGCTGCCTGTGCGGCAGCGAGCTGCGCGTATGGCGCAACGGCTGGCCGGTGACGCCGGGCCACGAAATCGGCGGTGTCGTGATGCAGCCCGGACACGCCTTGGACGGCCAGCGTGTCGTCGCCTACATCCCCGTGTGGTGCGGTCAATGCGACGCATGCGGCGACGGCGACACGCACCTGTGCGAGCGCGCCACCGAACTCGTCGGCTGGCAACGCGACGGCGGCTATGCGGAATTCGTCGTCATCCCGGAGCAATGCGCGCTGGTGGTGCCCGCCGACATCGACGATGTGCTGGCGCCGCTGCTGCTCGACACGATCGGCACGCCGGCGCACGGCATCCGCCTGGCGCGCAAGCTCGTGCAACGTGGTCCGGTCGCCATCATCGGCGCGGGTCCGATCGGGCTGGGCGCCGTGCTTGCGGCGCCGCCGCTCGGATTTCCCGATCGCTACATCACCGATCCCAAGGCGCATCGCCTGCGCGCGGCACTCGCGTTCGGCGCACGCGACCTCGATGCAGTCGATGCGCCGCAGCGCTTTCCGCTGGTGCTGGAAACGGCCGGAGTCAACGCGGCCCGCCAGCGCGCGCTGGAACTCACGGCGCCCGGTGGCGTGTGCGTGTTCCTCGGCGAATCCGACCGCTGGGAGATCGAGGAAGTGAAGGCGATCCGCCGCAAGGACTTCTTCATCGCGCGATCATTCTATTTTCCGCTGCACGAGTACACGGCCAACATCGAACTGCTGCGCGCGGATCGCGACCGCTACAGGCAGCTCGTCGATGCGCGCGTGCCGCTTGAAGGATTGCACGAACTCTTCGCGCACTTCGCCGCGGGGGACCGCCTGAAGCCGCAGTGCACGCCGGCCCACGACATCGCGGCGGGTGCATGACGCGTCGTGTGCTGTGTCTCGGGATGTCGGCGCTCGACGCCATCTATCAGGTGCCGGTGATTCCGACCGCGCCCACGAAGATCCTCGCCACCGGCTTCACGGAATGCGGCGGCGGCATGGCTGCCAACGCGAGCGTTGCCGTCGCCCGCCTGTCCGGCCGGGCGTCCTACTGGGGGCGCGTGGGCGACGATGCGCTCGGCACCCGCATCTGCGGCGAGCTTGCGGCCGAAGGCGTCGATGTGTCGCACGTCAGGCGCGTGCCCGCTTGCGTTTCGCCGTCCGCCGCGATCCTCGTCGCAGCCGACGGCGAGCGTCTCGTGTGCGCCTACAACGATCCGCACCTCGATCGCGACGCGTCGTGGTTGCCGCTGCACGACGTGCAGGACTTCGACGCCGTGCTGGCGGATGTGCGCTGGCCCGAAGGCGCGATGCGCGTGCTCGATGCGGCGCGCAGCGCCGGCAAACCGGCCGTGCTCGATGGCGACATCGGTCCGGCCGCCGTGCTGCGCGACTTGGCCACGCGCGCGACGCACGCGGTGTTTTCCGAAACCGGACTGGTTGCGGCGACGGGCGAACACGATGTCGGCGCAGGCTTGCATGCCATCGCTGCGCACACCCCTGCGATCGTCGGCGTCACGCTCGGCGCGCAGGGCGTGCGCTGGATCGAGCAGGGACGCCTGCACGCCGCACCTGCGCCCCGCGTGCAGGCGGTGGATACGCTCGGCGCGGGCGACGTATTCCACGGCGCGTTCACGCTCGCGCTCGCCGAAGGCGCGACCACCACACACGCGATGCACTTCGCCAATGCCGCGGCGGCCATCAAGTGCACGCGTTTCGGCGGTCGCCGCGGCGCGCCCTCACGCGCGGAAGTCGACGCGCTGCTGCGCGCGGGGCCCGACCAATGACCGCCAGCCTCGGCAAGGCCTGGGGCCTGCGCCGGATGGCCGATGCCGCGGGCCACTTCAAGATGGTGGCCATCGACCAGCGACCGCCGATCGTCAACCTGATCGCGGCGAAGCGCGGCATTACCGCCGATGCGGTCACCTTTGCCGATATCGTCGCGGTCAAGCGGCTGCTGGCGTGCGTGCTGGCGCCGCATGCCTCCGCCATGCTCGTCGACCCCAACTACGGGTATCCCGCCGCGGCCGACCTGCTGCTGCCATCGCGCGGACTGATCATGACGCTCGAGGATCATCGCTTTGTCGAGACGACGCGGGGTCGGCACTCGGCGGCCATCGCCGACTGGACCGTCGCGAAGATCCGCCGTCTTGGCGCCGACGGCGTCAAGGTGCTGGCGTGGTACCGGCCCGACGCCGATGCCGCCACGCTGGCGCATCAGCAGGCGTTCGTCGAGGGCATCGGCCGCGCGTGCGCGACCGAAGACATTCCCTTCGTCTTCGAGCTGCTCGTGTACCCGTTCCCGGGCGAGGCGTCGCATACCACCGGCTACGTCGAGGATCCGGGCAAGCATCCACAACGCGTCGTGGACAGCGTGCGCGCATTTGCCGATCCGCGTTTCGGCGTGGATCTGTTCAAGCTGGAAAGCCCGCTGCCTGCGGCGGCATTACCGCCGTGCGGCGAGAGCGCCGAAAGTGGCGCGGCGCAGGCGTGGTTCGACCAGTTGGGCGCGGCCATCGCCACGCCGTGGGTGATGCTGTCGGCGGGTGCGTCGATGGCGGACTTTGCCAATGTGCTGCGCTATGCGTATCGCGCCGGCGCGCACGGCTTCCTGGCGGGTCGTGCGATCTGGTGGGACGCACTCGCCGCGTTTCCCGATCTCGCTGCCTGCGAGTCGGCGCTGGCCTCCTCAGGCGTGCCGTACTTCGCGCAGCTATGTGCGCTCACCGACGCGCACGCCGCGCGTTGGGCACCTGATCTCCACGCCCTCGCCGCGTACGCAAGCGAAGGAGCCTTTGCGCGCGCGCGGCAATGAAAAAGGGGTCAGGGTCGAATTGATCGGGCGTCGTCGCCCGCACTTCGCAGTCGGTCCGCGATCAATTCGACCCTGACCCCTTTTTCGCAATGGTGCCACGGCTGCGAGGCTGAAGCCTCGCCTACCGCATTGCCTGCACTGGTGCCTACGCCTAGGCGGCCGAGGCAAGCCGCTGCGCCAACCGCACGCGCTCGGCCTCGAGCGCGGCAGGGCGCTTCGCGCCCAGCTTGGCGAACAGCTCGTCGTGCGAGGCCAATTCGCGTCCCCACTGCGCGCGGTCGAGATTCATCACCGTCGCGAAACGCGCGGCGTCGAACGGCGCGTCCGACCAGTTGAGATCGGCGTAATCCGGCGCGAGGCCTACCGGCGTCTCCGCGGCCCTGGCGCGGCCGAGGCAGCGCTCGACGACCCATTGCAGCACGCGCATGTTCTGACCGAAGCCGGGCCACGTGAACTTGCCGTCGGCGCCCTTGCGGAACCAGTTGACGGAGAAGATGCGCGGCGGATGCGTGACCGCCTTGCCCATCGCCAGCCAGTGGCCGAAATAATCGCCAACGTGATAACCGCAGAATGGCAGCATCGCAAACGGATCGCGCCGCACCTCGCCCACCGCGCCGGTGGAGGCCGCCGTGGTTTCGGAACCCATCGTGGCCGCCTTGTAGACGCCTTCCTCCCACGAGCGGGCCTCGCTGATCAGCGGCACCGTGTCGGAGCGGCGCGCGCCGAAGATGAACGCGGCAATGGGCACGCCGGCGGGGTCGTCCCATGCGGGGTCGAGCGACGGGCACTGTGCCGCCGCCACGGTGAAGCGCGCGTTGGGATGCGCCGCCTTGCGGCCGCAGTCGGGCGTCCAGTCCTGGCCCTGCCAGTCGATCAGATGCGCGGGAGGCGTCCTGGTCATGCCTTCCCACCACACGTCGCCGTCGTCGGTCAGCGCAACGTTGGTGAAGATCACGTTGGACTTCAACGTATCCATCGCGTTGGGATTGGACTCGTAGGACGTGCCCGGCGCCACGCCGAAGTAGCCGGCCTCCGGGTTGATGGCGCGCAGATACCCATCGGGGCCGGGTTTCAACCACGCGATGTCGTCGCCGATGGTGGTGACCTGCCAGCCTTCGCAGCCCGCGGGCGGGATCAGCATCGCGAAGTTGGTCTTGCCGCACGCGCTGGGAAAGGCCGCGGCAACGTAGGACTTCTCGCCTTGCGGCGACGTGACGCCGAGGATCAGCATGTGTTCGGCCAGCCAGCCCTGGTCGCGGCCCATCACCGAGGCGATGCGCAGCGCGAAGCACTTCTTGCCGAGCAGCGCGTTGCCGCCATAGCCGGAGCCGAAGCTCCAGATCTCGCGCGTTTCGGGGAAATGCACGATGTACTTGTGATCCTTGTTGCACGGCCACGCGACATCGCGCGCGCCGACGGCAAGCGGCGCGCCCACCGAGTGCACGCACGGCACGAACGGCCCGTCGGTGCCCAGCACGTCGAACACGGCGCGGCCCATGCGCGTCATCATCCGCATGTTGGTCACGACATAGGGGCTGTCGGACACTTCGATGCCGATGTGGGCAATCGGGCTGCCCAGCGGACCCATCGAGAACGGCACCACGTACATCGTGCGGCCACGCATGCAGCCGGCGAACAGTCCATTCAACGTGCGGCGCATCTCCGCGGGCGCGACCCAGTTGTTGGTGGGACCGGCGTCGTCGCGGTCGTTGCTGCAGATGAACGTGCGGTCTTCCACGCGCGCGACGTCGGAGGGGTCGGAGCACGCGAGATAGCTGCCTGGGCGCCTGGCTTCATTCAGCTTCGTCATCGTGCCGGCGGCCACCATCTCGGCGCACAGGCGATCGTATTCGGCCTGGCTGCCGTCGCACCAGACGATGCGCTCGGGCTGCGTCAGCGCGGCAATTTCGCGGACCCAGCCCATCAGGCGGGCATGGCGGACGTAGGAGGGTGCGCTCACCGAGGCGGCAAGCGTTCCAAGCGTTTCGGGTTGGTTCATGATGGGGACCGTGGCTTCGGGAAGGGCCGCCGGGCGTGGGGGCGTGCGCGCCCTCTCTCGTCATCCTGCGGTAATGAATATTTTACTCCGCGCCGCCTCGTCGCCACACTGGTCAAGCGGCCTTACCGGTTGGCCACGATGAAGAGGCGCCGGAACGGAAACAGCACGCCGCCACCGGGCAGCAGCGGATAGGCCGTCGCCAGCTCCCGCTCGTACGCCGCGAGGAATTCGTCCTGCTCCGCAGCGTCGAGCGCGGACAGATACGGCCCGAGCCACGTGCCCTTCGTCCACGCCGCCACCGGATGATCGCCGGCCGCACCCGGCACCAGCACCTGCAGGTACTCGGTGGTCCAGATATCGATGCGCGGAAAGAATGGCGCGAGCCACGCGTAATAGTCGGCGGCCGGCGCGGTGGGCGTGGCGCGCACCAGCGCTGCAAGTTGGCCGCGCCAGCGCGCGCTCAACGCCAGCGACTCGATCGTCGCGTGCGATGGCGCGCGAAAATTGTCGGGCATCTGCACGGCCAGCACGCCGCTGGACGCCACCATCGAGGCCACGCGCGTGATGAGCGTGGCGTGATCCGGCAGCCAATGCAGCGCGGCGTTGCTGTAGACGACGTCGACGGGGGCGGGCGGGCGCCAGGCATCGAGCTCCCCCGTGACGAAGTCCACCCGCGGGAGATCGCCCGCCGCGGCGCGCGCGCGCTCGAGCATCGGGGCCGAGTTGTCCACCCCCGTGATCTGCGCGTCGGGCCAGCGCTGCGCGAGCAGCCGCGTCACGTTGCCGGTGCCGCAGCCCAGGTCGACCACGCGGCGCGGCGCCGCCAGCGGCACGCGCGCCAGCAGGTCGATGGCCGGCCGCAGCCGCTGGTCCTCGAATTGCAGGTATTGCCGGGGATCCCAGGTCATTGCGTTGTCTCCGTTCGGTGCAGCGACATGCAGATCAATCCGTAGGCGAGGCTTCAGCCTCGCGGGATTGACGCATCGGACCTGCGAGGCTGAAGCCTCGCCTACAAATTCACCTACAAGTTTGCCTACCGACGATTACGATACCAGCGGCGCGCGCGCACGAAGACCGCCGGCGTCGCGAGCAGCAGCACGACGAGGCGCGTGACATGAAATGCGGTCACCAGCGGCACGCCCAGCTGCAGCACCTTTGCCGTGATGCACATCTCGGCAATGCCGCCCGGTGCGGTGCCCAGCACCAGCGTGGCCGGCGGGATGCCGCTGGCCCACGCGAGCCCCACGCCGAAGATGGCGGACAGCGCGATCGACAGCACCACGGTGACGGCGACGGCGCCGACAAAGCGATGCGCGCCGCGCAGGAAGTCGGCCTGGAAGCGCGATCCCAGCGCGCACCCCAGCAGCGCCTGGCCGAGGTTCGACACCAGCGGCGGCATCGCCGACAGGTCCACCTCGGCACCGGTCAGCGGAATCGCCACGGCCAGCGATCCCAGCACGAACGCGTTGGGCAGGCGCAACCGCTGGAACACCGCGCTGCCCGCCAATGTCGCCGCCATCAGCAGGGCGAACCCGGCTGGCGCGAACTGCTTCGCGCCCTGCACGTAGGGCTGCGCACCATGGAAGTCGAGCGCGGTGATGGCACCCGGCACGATGGCCACGACGATCAGGATGCGCAGGCTCTGCGCGGCGGCGACGCGATCGACGCGCGCGCCGAAGCGCTCGCCCAGCGTTGCCATTTCGGCGGCGCCGCCGGGAACGCTCGCGAAGATGCCCGTGGTCTTGTCGAGTCCGCCCAGGCGCGCGAGCGCGAGGCCCGAAACATAGCCCAACCCGATCGCCAGCACCGCACCGGCGGCCAGCAGGTACCAGAGGCCGCCCACCTCGCGCAGCACCATCGGCGTGAAATAGAGGCCCAGCGACGTGCCGATGATCCATTGCCCGATGTAGCGCGCGGGCGGCGGCGCGCTGATGTCCACGCCCGCCACGCGCAGGAAGGCGATGGTGAAAAGCGGCCCCAGCATCCAGGGGATGGGCGTGCGCAACAGCATGCACGCGTAGCCCGCCACGGCGGCCACCGCCAGCGCCGCAGCCCAGCGCGCGACGCGCGACGGCGTGACTGCCTCGCCGTCGCCCGCCATGCGTTACGCGGGAGTGCCGAAGCGGCGCGCCTTGCGCCAGCGCAGGAACGCCGGCACCACCACCAGCAGCACCGACAGGATGATCAGCGTGCAGGAGATCGGCCGCGTGAAGAAGATCGAGAAGTCGCTCTGGCTGATCTGCAGCGCGCGGCGCAGCTCGGTATCGGCGCGCGGCCCGAGGATCATGCCGATCAGCACCGGCGCGACGGGAAAGTCCCAGCGCCGCATCGCGTAGCCCAGCAGGCCGAAGACCAGCAGCAGGAACAGGTCGAACCACGAATTGCGCATGCCGTACGCGCCGATCGTGGCAAAGATCATGATGCCAGCGTAGAGCAGCGGCCGCGGAATCGACAGCAGCTTGGCCCACATCCCCACCAGCGGCAGGTTGAGGATCAGCAGCATCACGTTGCCGATGTAGAGACTGGCGATGAGACCCCACACCAGTTCGCTCTGCGTCGTGAAGAGCAGCGGTCCCGGCTGGATGCCGTATTGCTGGAAGCCGGTGAGGATGATGGCCGCCGTGGCGGAGGTGGGCAGGCCCAGCGTCAGCAGCGGGATCAGGGCCGTGGTCACCGACGCGTTGTTGGCGGCCTCGGGGCCGGCCACGCCTTCGATGGCGCCCTTGCCGAACTCGTCGCTCTTCGACAGCTTCTTTTCGGTGGCGTAGGACAGAAACGTGGGAATCTCCGCGCCGCCCGCCGGCATGGCGCCGAAGGGCACCCCGAAGGCCGTACCGCGCAGCCACGGGCCGATCGAGCGTTTCCAATCCTCCTTCGTCATCCAGATCGAACCCTTGATCTTCTCCACCGACTCGGCCAGCGTCTGCTGATGGGTGGCCACGTAGAGCGTCTCGCCGACGGCAAAGAGGCCCACAGCGACCACCACCACGTCGATGCCATCGTAGAGCTCCTCGATGCCCATCGCGAAGCGGATCTGCCCCGACAACGCGTCCAGTCCGATGAAGCCGATGAAGAGTCCGAGGAACAACGCCGCGAATCCGCGCAGCGCAGAGGTGCCCAGCACCGCGGAGATGGTCGTGAAGGCCAGCAGGATCAGCGCGAACTTGTCGGCGGGCCCGAACTGCAGCCCCCATTCGGCGACATAGGGCGCGAACAGCGACACGAGGACGGTGGCGATGGATCCTGCAACGAACGAGCCGATGGCTGCGGTGGCCAGCGCCGGTCCGGCGCGGCCGCGCTTGGCCATCAGGTTGCCTTCGAGCGTGGTGGCAATCGACGCCGACTCGCCAGGCGTATTCAGCAGGATCGACGTGGTCGAGCCGCCGTACATCGCGCCGTAGTAGACGCCGCAGAACATGATCAGCGCGGACGTGGCATCGAGCTTGGTGGTGAGCGGCAGCAGCAACGCGATGGTCACCGCCGGACCCACGCCGGGCAACACGCCCACGGCCGTGCCGAGCGCACAGCCGACGAAGGCCCACAGGAGATTGGTCCACGTCAGCGCGACGCCGAAGCCTTCGATGAGTCCTTGCAGAGCTTCCATGGCCGGCCCCTGACTAGATGAAGCCGGCGGGGGACGCGGGCAGCGCCAGTCCCAGCACGCGCGTGAAGAAGTAGAACACCGCCAGCGCCAGTACCAGTCCGATCGAACTGTCGCGGCCCAGCCGGCGGCTGCCGAAGCCGCGCGCGACCATGACGTAGAGGAGCGCCGATGCGATCGTGAAGCCGATGAAACCGATCACGACCATGTTGATGGCCAGGCCGCCCGCAATCCATAGAAACGCCGGCGCGAAGAACGGCTCGGCCGGCACCGAACCTTCCATGTTGCGCCAGCCCCCCGTCAGAGCCTGCCGCAGCAGCAGGACCCCGATGAGCAGCAGAACGCCGGCGACCAGCGTAGGCGAGAAACGGGGTCCGATCGCGGAATACCCGCCGTCGGCCACGATCAGCTGGATCTGATAGAACATGAAGAGCCCGAGTGCGATAAGCACCCCCGAGATGATGAGCTGCGCCCGGTCGCGATGCGGTGCGTGATCCATGGACTCCCCCTGGTGTTCGCTGCTGCGTTGGCCGGGTCGGCGCGGTGGCCGCGAGGCCACGCGCGCCGCCACACGCTTATTTCTTGCCGAGGTTGAGGCTCTCGAGAATGGCCGCCGTGCGCTTGGTGTCAGCTTCGACGAATTCCTTGAAGGCGTCGCCAGACAGGAAGAAAGGCGTCCAGTCGAGTTTCTTCAGCGTCTCCTGCCACTTCTCGTTCTTGGTGCCGGCCTCGACGGCCGCGAGCAACTCCTTCTGCTGCGCCGGCGTGATGCCAGGGGCGCCGAACACGGCGCGCCAATTGACCAGCTCGACGTTGATGCCCTGCTCCTTCAGGTTGGGAATGTCGACGCCGGCGATGCGCTCGGCGCCGGACACGGCCAGCGCGCGCACCCGCCCCGACTTGATGTGTTGCGCGAATTCGCCGTAGCCGGAAATGCCGGCGCTGACGCTGCCGCCCAGCACTGCGGCGACGGCTTCCGCACCGGACGTGAACGGCACGTAGTTGACCTTGCCCGGATCCACGCCCAATTCCTTCGCGATCAGGCCCGCGAGGATGTGGTCGGTGCCGCCGGCGGAACCACCGGCGAAGCTGACAGCGCCCGGATTGGCCTTCATCGCGGCCGCGAGGTCCTTCACCGTCTTGAACGGCGAATTGGCCGGCACGATGATCGCCTCGGATTCCGCGGTGAGGCGCGCGATCGGCGTGACGTTGGCCAGCGTGACCGGCGACTTGTTGAGGATTGTCGCGCCCACGGTGACCAACCCCGTCACGAACAGCGAGTTGGGGTCACCCTTGTTCGACGTCACGAATTGCGCGAGACCGATGGCACCGCCCGCGCCGCCCTTGTTGTCGTATTGAATCGTCTTGACCACACCCGCCGCGACCATCGCCACGCCGAGGTTGCGCCCGGTCTGGTCGAAGCCGCCGCCCGGCGCCGCCGGAATCATGATCTTCAGCTGGTCGAACGCCGCGGCAGCAGTGCCGGCGGTCAGCGCCATGGTGCCGGCAAGCAATCCGACGCCCAGCAATTTTGTAACGCGCATTTAAAAACTCCTCCGTGGTGATGATCGTGGGCGCACCTCGAGGTGCGCCTGCAGGATGGGGCGAAGGACCCGCTGCGGAGCCCCGCCGACCGGGTCAGTCGAGGGGCCGCGGATCCGGTCCTTCGTAACGATACAAGAAGTCGGGCGGCATGGGGCCTTTGATGCGCTCCCCCTGCTGCGTCTGCTCCCACGCATGCGCCAGGATGCCCACGGCGCGCGACAGCAGGAACAGGCCGCGGCCGAGCGGCGCCGGGAAGCCCAGTTCGGCAAAGATCACCGCCGTGGCGCCGTCGATGTTCATCGGCACCGGCTTGCCCGGGCGCACCAGGCACGCCTCGACGGCGCGTGCGATCGCCGCGAAGCCCCCGGCCACGGTGCCGGCCGCAGCCGCAACGTCCACCAGGGCGAGGAGGCGCGGCGCGCGCGGGTCGACCGGATGAAAGCGATGGCCGAAGCCGGGAATGTGCTTGCCATGCGCGGCCTGCCACGCGCGCACGCCGGCTTCCGCGGCCGTGGGCAGCGGTGTTCCGGCCGCCATCCGCGCCGCGATGTCTGCGTAGAGCGTCATCGCCTGCTCGCCGGCGCCGCCATGCACGTCGTCGAGTGTGTTGATGGCCGAGGCCATCGCGCCGTTGAGCGGCAGGCCGGCGGTGACGGCCATCCGCGCCACCGCAATGGACGGCGCATGCGGGCCGTGGTCCACGGCGGCGACCAGCGCGGCCTCAAGCAGCGCGGCTTGCGCCGGCGACGGCAACTCGCCGCGCAGCATCAGCCACACCATCTGCACGTAGCCGACGTTGCCGATCAGGTCCTCGATCGCGTAGCCGCGAAAGCGGATCACGCCGGGATGCATGTCGATGACGGAGGTACGCCACCAGGCTTGCGCGCGTTCCAGCGTGGGATCGACGGGGGGCTTGGTCATGGGATCACTCCGCGCTCAGCGCACCGCACCGGAAGCGAGCAAGGCCGCGCGGGCCGCGGCATCGTAGCCGAACTCGGCCAGCAGCGCATCGCGATGCTGCGACAGCGCGGGAGGTGCGGCCTGCGCCTGCGGGCGCGTGCCATCGTAGCGAAACCCCGGCCGCGCCACCTGCACCGGGCGCGGCACGCCGGGCACGTCGGCAAAGCTGGCGATCGTGGCGGCGGCCTGCGTATGTTCGTGATGAAGTATTTCCGGCACCGTCAGCACGCGACCGGCCGGCACCCCGGCGGCAATCAGCTGGGGCTCCCATGCCGCGGCCGATTGCGTGGCGAGCCGCGCCTCCAGCGCAGCGTTGAGTTCGCCGCGATGGCGTTTGCGGGCCTCGCGCTCGGCAAAGCGCGCGTCGCTCTTCCACTCCGGCGCCCCCAGGAGATCGGCCAGCGCCTCGAACTGCTTCTGTTCGTTGGCCGCGATGTTGAGCAGACCGTCGCCGGTGCGAAACGTGCCGGACGGCGCCGCCGTGAAATTGTCGTTGCCCATTGGTTGCGGCTCGACGTCGGCGTTGAGATAGTTGGACACGACCCAGCCCATCGTTGCCAATGTCGCATCCAGCATCGACACGTCGACGAACGCGCCCTGTCCGGTGCCCTGCGCGCGCACCAGCGCCGCGCAGATCGCGAAGGCGGCGGTGAGGCCGCCGATCGTGTCGCACGCGGGATAGCCCACGCGCAACGGCGCGCTCGTCGCGTCACCGGTGACGCTCATCACGCCGGCCAGGCCCTGGATGATCTGGTCGTAGGCCGGGCGATGCGCCAGCGGGCCGGAGGCGCCGAAGCCGGAGATCGCGCAGTAGACGAGGCGCGGATTGAGCGGCTGCAGCGCCGCGTAGTCTAGGGCCAGGCGCTGCATCACGCCGGGGCGGAAATTTTCCAGCAGGCAATCGGCGTCGCGCACGAGGCGCCGGATCAGCGCCTTGCCGTCGTCATGCTTCAGGTCGACGGCAATCGACTCCTTGCCGGCGTTGACCGCGAGAAACGAGATGCCCATCTGCGCGCGCGCATAGGCCGGGTCGGCGCCCAGCCGCCGCGCGAGATCGCCGTCGGGACTTTCGATCTTGATCACGCGGGCGCCGAGGCTCGCCAGCTGATAGCCGGCGAACGGGCCGGCCAGCACGTTGGTGAGATCGAGCACCGTGATGCCCGTCAACGGGCGGTGGGCAGGGA
>JANNYI010000601.1:0-2087 GCA_031410015.1 Betaproteobacteria bacterium
GCGCGCGAGGCTGAAGCCTCGCCTACAGAAGCCTGGCGTGCAAAACCGCAGCGCAACGCAGAACGTCACTTCCGCTTGTCGACGATCCGCTTGGCCTTGCCGAGCGAGCGCTCGACACCACCGGCAGGCAGCACGCGTACCTGCGCCGTGACGCCGATCAGGTTCTTCACGAGATGCGCGAGGCGCTCGCCGGCGCGGTCGCCGTCCACACTGCCCGCAGCCGGGGCGCGCTCGACCAGAATGGTCATCTCGTCGAGATTCTTCGGGCGCGAAATCTCGATCTGGTAATGCGGCGCGAGCAACGCGTCGCGCAGGATCAGTTCCTCGATCTGCGTCGGGAACACGTTGACCCCGCGGATGATCATCATGTCGTCCGAGCGCCCCGTGATCTTCTCGATGCGCCGCATCGAACGCGCCGTGGGCGGCAGCAGCCGCGTCAGGTCGCGCGTGCGATAGCGCACGATCGGCAGCGCCTCCTTCGTCAGCGACGTGAACACCAGCTCGCCCTTCTCGCCGTCCGGCAACACCTCGCCCGTGACCGGATCGATGACTTCCGGATAGAAGTGATCCTCCCACACCGTCAGGCCGTCCTTCGTCTCGATGCACTCCTGCGCGACGCCGGGGCCGATGATCTCCGAGAGGCCGTAGATGTCGATGGCATCCATGCCGACCCGCGCCTCGATCGACGTGCGCATCTCCGGCGTCCACGGCTCCGCGCCGAAGATGCCGATCTCGAGCGACGACGTGCGCGGATCGATGCCCTGCCGCTCCATCTCCTCGGCGATCGCCAGCATGTACGACGGCGTGACCATGATGATCTTCGGCTTGAAATCCTGGATCAGCTGCACCTGCTTCTCGGTCTGCCCGCCCGACATCGGGATCACCGTGCAGCCCAGCTTCTCCGCGCCGTAATGCGCGCCGAGGCCGCCGGTGAAAAGGCCATAACCATAGGCCACGTGCAGGATGTCGCCCGGCCTTCCGCCCGCCGCGCGGATCGAGCGCGCCATCACGGTGGCCCACATGTCGATGTCGTTGCGCGTATAGCCCACCACCGTGGGCTTGCCCGTGGTGCCTGACGAGGCGTGGATGCGCACCACCTGCTCGCGCGGCACGGCAAACATGCCGAACGGATAGTGATCGCGCAAGTCGGACTTGACCGTGAACGGAAACTTGGCGAGGTCCTCGAGCGTGTGGAGGTCGGCCGGACGCACGCCGCGCGCGTCGAAGGCCTGCCGGTAATGCGCGACGTTGCGGTAAGCATGCGCGAGCGATGCGCGCAGGCGCGACAACTGCAGCGCACGCAATTCGTCGCGGCTGGCGGTTTCGATGGGCTCCAGTTCGCCCGGGCGCGCTTGCTTGGTGGACATCGTCATTCTCCCTTCGGATCCTGCGCAATCACGTGGCCCCTGATCCGCATGCTCTTGCCGCGGAAGAGCGCAATGGTCTTGCCGAGCTGATTGCGCACCTCGATGTCGTAGACACCGGCGCGCCCCCCTTGCGCCCGCTCCTGCGCCGTGGCGGTCAGCACGTCGCCCTCGCGGCCCGGTGCGAGGAACTCGATCGTGCACCCGGCCGCCACCGTGTTGAAGTTGTAGCTGTTGGAGGCAAACGCGAACGCGCTGTCCGCCAGCGTGAACACGAGGCCGCCGTGGCAGATCGCGTGGCCGTTGACCATGTCGCCGCGCACATGCATCGTCAATTCGGCGAAGCCCGGTGCCACCCGCACGATACGCATGCCCAGCGCCTGCGACGCCCGGTCGCGCGCAAACATCCCGTGGGCCACGCTCTCGGCCAGCGCCTGCGCTTCCGCGCGGGTCAACGGCGGCGGCGCCGCCTCGTGTTCACTCACCAAGGGTGCCTCCGGTGGCGCAGCGCCGCGTGATCAGCGGCGACGCGCGATAGCGATCCTCGCCGTAATGCGCGGCGAGATGATGCAGCACGGCGCGCACGCGCTTGAGGCCGACGGCGTCCGCCCACTCGAGCGGACCCTTCGGGTAGTTGACGCCCTTGCGCATGGCGAGGTCCACGTCGGCCGGGGCGGCTATGCGCTGCGTGACCGCGTCGGCCGCCTCGTTGGCCAGCATCGC
>JANNYI010000602.1:0-2640 GCA_031410015.1 Betaproteobacteria bacterium
CGCGCGTATGTGACGGAAGTGGCCGGCGTGCGCCTGCGGGCGCCGATGATGAGCATCCACACCGTGGCCGCGGGCGGCGGCTCGATCTGCTCCTTCGACGGCGCGCGTTTTCGCGTCGGCCCGGAGTCCGCCGGTGCCAACCCGGGCCCCGCGGCATACCGGCGCGGCGGTCCGTTGACGGTGACCGACTGCAACGTGATGGTCGGCAAGGTCGTGCCGGAACTCTTTCCAAAGGTATTCGGACCCGAGGGCAACGAGGCGCTGGATGCCGGCATCGTGCGGGAGAAGTTCGCGGCACTGGCCGCCGAGGTGACCGCGCGCTCGGCTATCGCGCGCAGCGCGGAGGAGGTGGCGGAGGGCTTCCTCAAGATCGCCGTCGAGAACATGGCCAACGCGATCAAGCACATCTCCGTGCAGCGCGGCTACGACGTGACCGAATACACGCTGTGCTGCTTCGGTGGCGCGGGCGGGCAGCACGCGTGCCTCGTCGCCGATGCGCTGGGCATGACCCGCGTCTTCATCCATCCGCTGGCGGGCGTGCTGTCGGCCTACGGCATGGGTCTCGCCGATGTGCGCGCGCTGCGGCAGCAGGCCGTGGAGGCGGTGCTGTCGACGGCGGCACTCCTCGCGGCCGATGCCACGTTCGCCACGCTGGAGGCCACCGCGATCGCCGAGGTGACCCGGCAGGGCATTGCACGCGATCGCGTGACCTGCGAGCGGCGGTTGCACCTCAAGTACGACGGCACCGACACCACGCTCGAGATCCCGCACGGGCCCGATCCCGCGCCCATCGTGGCGGAGTTCGAACGGCGCTACCGGCAGCAGTATGGATTCCTGATGCCGGGCAAGGCGCTGGTGATCGAGGCGGCGGCGGTCGAGGCGATCGGGCGCACGCAGTCGGCGGCCGACGAGGCGCCGGTGTTCGCGCCGCGTGCCGGTTCGCTGGCGCCGCTCCATGCCCATCGCATCTACACGGAAGGCAGGTGCCGCGACGGGCAGGTGTATGAACGCACGGACATGCGCCCCGGCGACGCGATCGCCGGGCCCGCGGTCATCCGCGAGCAGAACGCCACCACGGTGGTCGAGCCGGGCTGGCGCGCCACGCTGACGCCGCGCGACCACATCGTGCTGGAACGGGTCGAGGCGGCGGTCCGCGTGCATGCGATCGGCACCACCGCCGACCCGGTGCTGCTCGAAGTGTTCAACAACCTCTTCATGGCCATCGCCGAGCAGATGGGCGTGACCCTGGCCAACACCGCGTATTCCGTCAATATCAAGGAGCGTCTCGACTTCTCGTGCGCCATCTTCGACCGCGCGGGCCATCTCATCGCCAATGCGCCGCACATGCCGGTGCACCTGGGGTCGATGGGCGAATCGGTGCGCACGATCATCGACCGCCGCGAGGGCACGATGCTGCGCGGCGACGTGTTCGTGCTGAACGCGCCCTACAACGGCGGCACGCACCTGCCCGACGTCACCGTGATCGCGCCGGTATTCCTGGCCGCCGCCGCGCCGGAGTTCTACGTCGCCTCGCGCGGGCATCACGCCGACATCGGCGGCATCACGCCCGGCTCGATGCCACCCGACTCGACCCACGTGGAGGAGGAGGGCGTGCTGCTCGACAACGTGCAACTGGTGGCGCAGGGCCGCTTCCTCGACGCGGAGTTGCGGACGGTGCTGGCTGCCGGCCGTTATCCATCGCGCAATGTCGACCAGAATCTGGCCGACCTGCGCGCGCAGGTGGCCGCCTGCGCCGAGGGCGCCGAAGAGCGGGGCAAGATGGTGGGGCACTTCACGCTGCCGGTCGTGCGCGCCTACATGCAGCACGTGCAGGACAACGCCGAGGAGTCGGTGCGGCGCGTGCTGGACGTGCTCCACGACGGGCACTTCGAGTACGAGATGGACAGCGGTGCGAAGATCGCGGTCACCATCACCATCGATCGCGCCGCGCGCGAAGCCACCATCGACTTCACCGGCACCAGCGCGCAGCAGCCCACCAACTTCAATGCGCCGTCGGCGGTGTGCAAGGCGGCGGTGCTGTACGTGTTCCGCACGCTGGTGGACGACGAGATTCCGATGAACGCCGGGTGCCTCAAGCCGTTGCACATCGTGATTCCCGACGGTTCGATGCTCAGTCCGCGCTACCCCGCCGCCGTGGTGGCGGGCAACGTCGAGACGTCGCAGGCGATGACCGACACGCTCTATGGCGCGCTGGGCGTGCTGGCCGCATCGCAGGGCACGATGAACAACTTCACGTTTGGCAACGCCAAATACCAGTATTACGAGACCATTTCAGGCGGCTCAGGGGCGGGCAGCGGCTTCAACGGCACCGACGTGGTGCAGACGAATATGACCAATTCGCGCCTGACCGACCCGGAAATCCTCGAATTCCGCTTCCCGGTCCGCCTGGAAAGCTACGAGATCCGACATGGGTCGGGCGGAGCAGGGCGCTGGCACGGCGGCAATGGCGGGGTGCGCAAGGTGCGTTTCCTGGAGCCGATGACGGCCGCCATCCTGTCAAACAACCGCATCCACGCGCCATTTGGCATGGCCGGCGGCAACCCTGGCGCCACCGGCGTCAACACGGTGGTACGGGCCGACGGTCGGGTGGAACCGTTGGCACACATCGGCAAGACCGAT
>JANNYI010000603.1:0-4109 GCA_031410015.1 Betaproteobacteria bacterium
GTGTCGACGATGCATATTGCGACACCGACAGGCCGGTGGGGTCGATGTTCTTGTCGTAGATCTCGAACGTGCGCGTGATGCCGTCCACCGTCCAGTACGGCTCGGTGTAGGTCAACGAGATCGTTCGGTTGATGTTGCTGGTGTTGATGGCAAGCGCCAGCGCGTTGCCGGAGCCGAAGATGTTCTGCTGCGAAATCGACGCATTGAACACGACGCCATCGGCACTCGAATAGCCCACGCCCGCCAGCAGGTTGCCGGTGTTCTTCTCGGCGACCGTCATTTCGAGGTCGACCTGGTCGGTGGTGCCAGGAACCGGCGGAGACTCGACGTTGACGCTGCCTTCCTCGAAGTAGCCCAGACGGCGCACGCGAACCTTGGAACGCTCGATCCTCGTGCCGTCATACCACGCGCCTTCGAGCTGCCGGAACTCACGGCGGATCACCTCGTCGCGCGTCTTCGGATTGCCGCTGATGTTGATCTTGCGCACGTAGACGCGGCGCCCGGCATCGACGTAGAACGTGAATGCCACCGTGTTCTTGACGCGATCGAGCTCCGGCACCGCATTGACGTTGGCGAACGCGTAGCCGTCGATGCCCAGCCGCTCGCTCATGTTCTTGACCGAAGACTGCATTCTCGAACGCGAGAACACGTCGCCCGGCTTCACCTCCAGCAGGGCCCGAAGCTCAGGCTCGGAGACGACGAGTTCGCCGGCGACCTGCACGGCACCCACCGTGTACTGCGCACCCTCGGTCACGTTGATCGTGAGATAGACCTCGTCCTTGTCCGGCGAGATGGCGACCTGGGTCGACTCGATCGTGAACTCGAGGTAGCCGCGGTTCTGGTAGAAGCTGCGCAGCGTCTCCAGGTCGGCCTGCAGCTTCTGCTTCGAGTACTGGTCGTCCTTGGTGTACCACGACAACCAGTTGGGCGTGGACAGCGCGATCTCGGAGCGCAGCGCCTTCTCCGAAAAGGTCTTGTTGCCGACGATGTTGATGCGGGCGATGTTGGCGGTTTCGCCTTCGACGATGGTGAAGTTGACGGCGACGCGGTTGCGCTCCTGCGGCGTGACGGTGGTCTCCACGCGCGCGGCGTACTTGCCGCGGGTGATGTACTGCCGCTTCAACTCCTGTTCGGCACGCTCCAGTGCCGACCGGTCGAAAATGCGGCCTTCGGCGATGCCCACTTCCTTCAGCGCCTTCTTGACCGTGTCGGTGTCGAATTCCTTGTTGCCGACGAAGGTCAGGGAGCTGATGGTGGGACGCTCCTGCACGGTGACGATCAGCACCTCGCCCTGCGCTTCGATGCGCACATCGCGAAAGAAGCCGGTGGCGTACAGCGCCTTGACGGCGTTGGCGGCCTTTTCGTCGTCGATGCGCTCGCCCACCTTGATCGGCAGGTAGGAAAAGATGGTGCCGGCCTCGGTGCGCTGCACCCCTTCGACCCGGATGTCCCGTACGGTGAAGGGGTCGAAGGCCCAGCCAGATGCCGCGTGGCAGAGGGCGACGAGCCCCGCCACGATTCCCGGCAGCACGCGCCGGCGAACGCCGGAGCATTGGTCGGGGAGGTGGGGAGGTGCGTGGCGCACGGATGTACGTCGCGCGAGCATTTCAGAACAGTCGGGAAACGTCATTGAATAGTGCCAGAGCCATCAGGACGGCAAGCATCGCCATGCCGATGCGCTGACCGACCTCGAATGCGCGGTCGGATACGGGGCTTCCCTTGATTACTTCCACAAAATAATACAGCAAATGCCCGCCATCCAACAGCGGCACCGGCAGCAAATTGAGAACGCCGAGGCTGATGCTGATCAGCGCGAGGTAGCCGACGAAGACAAGCGGCCCTGCCTGCACCGATTGCCCGGCGAAGTCCGCCATGGTCAGCGGGCCGCTGATATTCTTGAGCGATGCATTGCCGGTAACAATGCGCCCCAGCATTTTAAGCGTGAATACCGACAGTTCCCAAGTCTTGCGCGCGCCTTCCGCCAACGCCTCGAGGGGACCGTAGCGCAGCGTGATGGCGAGCCGGTCAGCCGCCGCCGGATCGATCTTGAGGCGCAGGCCCGCCATGCCGACGACCTTGCCCATCTGTTCCGACGCCTCGGGCACGACCGTGATGTTTTCCACCCCGCCCTTGCGCTCGACCTGGAAGACCAGCGGCACCCCGGCATTGGCGTTGGTGATCGCCGCCACGTCGGTGGGCGAACGGATGCGCTCGCCATTGATGCCGACGATGCGATCGTCGGCACGCAGACCGGCGCGCTCCGCCGGTTTGCCGGGCACGAGCTCGCCGATGAGCGGCGGTCCGAAGTCCGCGCGCAATCCCAGCGCCCCCAGCGGATTGCCCTCCCAGTCGGCCGTCTGCAGTGCCGTCAGCGGTACGACCCGCGACTGTGGGGGGTCGCCGGCACGCGGCCCCGCCGGCAACACCGATACGTTGAGGACGTCGTGGCCCTGCGCCTTGATCACGCGCCAGCGCAGGTCCTGCCAGCTGCGTACCGGCTCGCCGCCAACCTCCACGACCAGGTCGCCGCCGCGCAGGCCCGCGGCCGCGGCCGCCGAACCCGGGGCCGGTTCGGCCAGCAACGCGCGTTGTCCCGGCACGCCGGCCATGAACGTGCCGGCGAACAGCAGGACCGCGAGCAGCAGGTTGGCCACGGGACCCGCCGCCGCGATCGCGATCCGCTTCCAGACGTTCTGCCGGTTGTAGGTACGCCCGGCGTCCTGCGGTGCCACGTCGCCCTCGCGCTCGTCGGCAAATTTCACGTAACCGCCCAGCGGGATCGCGGACAACGCCCATTCGGTGCCATCGCGGCCGAAGCGCCGCGCGGCCACCACCCGGCCGAAGCCGACCGAGAAACGCACCACCTTGACGCCGCACCAGCGGGCAACGAGATAGTGCCCCAGCTCGTGGATGATGACGAGGACGCCCAGCGTCAGCAGGAAGCCCAGCACCTTGTAGGCCAGTTCGATCATGTCAGTACTGTACCTTGACTGGCCCGGGTGGCGATCCAGTCACCCGCGATACGGCGCGCCTGCGTGTCGGCGGCCAGTGCGTCGTCGAGCGATCCGACGCGTGCACCGGGCACGGCGGCCAGCGTGTCCGCGCATACGGCGTGAATGTCGGTGAAGCGGATGCGGCCGTCCAGGAAGGCTGCGACGGCCACCTCGTTGGCCGCGTTGAGCACGGCCGGCGCCGTGCCGTCGGCCACCAGCGCGTCGAATGCGAGCTTGAGGCACGGAAAGCGCCCGAGGTCAGGCTCTTCGAAAGACAGGGCCGCGAGTCGTGCCAGATCGAGCGATGGCACGCCGGCATCGATGCGCTCCGGATAGGCCAATGCCTGCGCGATCGGCGTACGCATGTCGGGATGTCCGAGCTGCGCCAGCACCGAGCCGTCCACATACTCGACGAGCGAGTGAATGACGCTCTGCGGATGGATCACGACCTCGATGGCCCTCCGCGGGACGCCGAACAGCCAGCGTGCCTCGATCACTTCCAGTCCCTTGTTCATCAGGGTGGCGGAATCGACGGAGATCTTGCGCCCCATCCGCCAGTTCGGATGCGCGCATGCCTGATCTGGTGTCACGCCGCGCAGCAGATCCCGTGGCGTGCAGCGAAATGGCCCACCCGATGCCGTGAGCAGAATGCGCACGACTTCAGCGCCCGCCTGCCCTTCGGTCTGCCGGATCAGCGGCAAGCACTGGAAGATGGCGTTGTGTTCGCTGTCGATGGGTAACAGCACTGCCCCGCTGCGGCGTACTTCAGCCATGAACAATGCGCCGGCCATCACCAGCGCCTCTTTGTTGGCCAGCAGAATGCGCTTTCCCGCGCGCGCTGCGGCCAGCGACGAAGCCAGCCCAACCGCACCGACCACGCCGGCGACAACGGTATCGACTTCGTCGGAGGCCGCGAGCTCGGCGACCGCCACTGCACCACCCAGCACGCGGGTCCGGAGGCCCTCCTGCGCCACCAGCGTCTGCAGGCGCGCCGCAGCATCGGCGGTGGCAGCCACGGCGAAGGCGGGCGAATGTGCGCGAATCTGCGCCAGCATGCCGTCAACGTTCTGGTTGGCCGCGATGCCCGCCAAGCGGAAGCGCTCCGGATGCCGGGCC
>JANNYI010000604.1:0-4997 GCA_031410015.1 Betaproteobacteria bacterium
GATGGCATCGGCTTCGTCGGTGAACGCCATCGCCGACAGCACCGGGCCGAACACTTCCTCGCACGCCAGCCGATGGTCGGCAGGCACGTCGCGCAGCAGCACCGGCGCCATGTAGAAGCCACCGGACGGCGCGCCGGCCACGATGCTTCCCTGCGCCACGATCGGAATGGCGTCGCGCGCAGCATCGGCCAGGAATCCGCGCACGCGCTGCAACTGCGAGCCGCGGATCAGCGGCCCGCAATCGAGATCCGCCAATGCGGGTCCCGTTTGCAGCGCCGCGAAACGTTCGGCCAACCGCGCCAGCACTTCTTCGTAACAGGCACGCTCGACCAATAGCCGACTGCCTGCCGAACATGTCTGCCCGGCGTTCTGCACGATGGCGTTGACCACCGCCGGCAGCACCGCATCGAAGTCCGCGTCGGCAAACACCACCTGCGGCGACTTGCCGCCCAGTTCGAGCGTGACCGGACAGTGGTGCTGCGCCGCGGCGGTGGTCACCAGTACGCCGGTCGCGGCGGACCCGGTGAAGGACAGATGCTGGATACCCGGATGCTGCGCCAACGCGATGCCCGCTTCGGTGCCGAGGCCCGTGACGATGTTGAGCGCGCCGCTGGGCAGACCGATGTCCGCCGCCAGCATCGCGATGCGCAGCAGCGACAGGCACGCATCCTCCGCCGGCTTCACCACGCACGCATTGCCCGCGGCCAGCGATGCCCCCACCGACCGGCCGAAGATCTGCAGCGGATAGTTCCACGGGATGATGTGGCCGGTGACGCCCTGCGGCTCGCGCCACGTCAGCACCGTGTAGCCTTGCGGATAGGGAATGGTCTCGCCGTGCAGCTTGTCGCTGGCGCCACCGTAGAACTCGAAGTAGCGGGCGCACGCGGCGACATCGGCGCGCGCCTGCTTCAGCGGTTTGCCGCAGTCGCGGGCCTCGAGCAGCGCCAGTTCTTCCGCATGGTCGAGGATGGCGCGCGACAACGTGTGCAGCAGGCGGCCCTTCTCGGCCGGCGCAAGCTTGCCCCACGCGCCGTCGCGCGCGCCCTGCGCCGCGCGCACCGCGGCGTCGATGTCGGCCGCATTGCCGCGCGCGATGGCCGCGAACGGCACACCGTCCGACGGGTCGACCATCGGCAACTCGGCCCGGCTGGCGGGCGCGAACCAGCGGTTGCCGATGAAGTGCTGCGCCGGCGTCTTGACGGCCGGCCATGCGAGCGGCGCGTTCATCCTACTTCTTCGGCGTGAATTTCCAGGCCAGCGTCTGCTCGTCCACGCGCGGGGTGTAGACGATGCCGTCGCGCGTGGCCCACAGGCTGATCTGGAAGTGCAGAGGAATGAGCCCGGTATCGCCGATGGCGAGCTCCGCGGCCCGCTGCAGGTAGGCCTCGCGCTTCACGTCGTCGACGATCTGCAGCGCGTCCTCGGTCAGCGCGTCCACCTTGGTGTTGGAATAGCGCCCGCGATTGGCGGTGCCGAAGCCCTTGTCCTTGTTGAACGTCATCAGCAGCGCCTTCAGCGACGACGACGACTCGCCGGTGCCCGTGCTCCATCCCGCCAGCAGCACGCTGAACTTGAGATCGGTGGCCTGCGGGAAGAAGGTGGCCGACGGCATCGCCACGACCTTGGTGGGGACGCCGCCGCGCGTCCACATCTGCGCGATGGCCTGCGCGATCTTGGCATCGTTCACGTAGCGGTTGTTGGTCGCATGCAGCGTGATCCCGAAACCGTCGGGGTAGCCGGCCTCGGCCAGGAGCTTCTTGCCGCCTTCGAGATTGAAGGGCTCCACCTTGAGGTTCTTGGTGGCGCCGAACAGAAAGTCGGGAACGAGCTGTCCCGCGGGAATGGCCTCGCCTTCCATCACCCGCTCGACGATCGCGGGACGGTTGATCATCATCGACAGCGCCTTGCGCACGCGCGGGTCCTTCAGCGGATTCTTGTCGAGCGGCTTGCCGTCCTTGTCCGTCACGGTGGGCGAGACCGCGCGGTCGCTGTCCATATGCACGTACATCAGGCGGTCGGAAATGCCACGATAGACGGCGAGCTTCTTGTCCGTCTTGAGCTTGGCCACGTCGGCGGTGGGCACGTTCTCGATCACCTGCACGTCGCCCGACAGCAGCGCGGCCACGCGGGACGCATCCTGCGTGAGGATCCGCATCGTCACGGTATCCCACGGTGTCTTGCCGCCCCACCACGCGTCGTTGCGGGCAAACTCCAGACGGTCGCCCTTCGCGAACTTGGTCAGCTTGTACGGCCCGGTGCCGATGGCCGCCTTGCCCGAATTGAAATCGTCGGTGCTGGCGGTGGCGAATTTCTTGTTGATGATGGCGATCTGCGTCAGGTCGGACGGCATCAGCGGATAGGGCAGCGCGGTCTTGAAGCGGATCGTGTAGGGATCGATCACGTCGATCTTGGTGATCTGTTTCGTGTAGGCGGTGAACGGCGACGGGCTGTTGGGCACCTTCGGCACCCGCTCGATCGACGCCACGACGTCGGCTGCAGTGAAGTCGCTGCCGTCGTGGAATTTGACACCCTTGCGCAGCTTGAACTCCCACGTGGTCGGGTCGATTGCCTTCCACTCGGTAGCCAGGCTGGGCATCGGCTGCGACTTTTCGTTGCGCTCGATGAGATAGCCGTAGAGGTGGGACGCGATGTTGTTGTTCGGCGTGAGGTTGTGATAGTGCGGGTCGGTGGAGGTGATATCCGTGCCGAGGCCGATGGTCAGGTTGGCGGCAGCCGCGGTCGCTGCCAGCGCCGACGCCGCGATGGCGGTCACGAACGTGCGAATCATGGACATGGGTGCGATTCCTGCTGGAAGGAACTGGGTAGTGGAAGGATGCCGGACAGGTGTGCCGCCAGGGGGCCGTCGACGGTCACGCCACGCGGCGCCAAAGGTTATCGGCGAAGCATAGCGCAACGCGTTTCCATTTGTAACGATCGGCCCCGTATGCGCCCGCCCGTCAACCGGCGGCGGCGCGGGAGCGTTCTTTGCCCATCGAGCGCGCCATTGCAACCGTGCATTGGCGCCGACCTGGAGGAACGCCGCATGAAGTCCATCCGCAGCAGCATTCTCGCCCTTGCCTTCACCGTCGCCGGTGCCGCCGCGGTCGCCAACCCGGCCGCCGCCAACAACGTCGCATGGAGCGTATCCGTCGGCGGCCCCGGCTTTGCCGTCACCGCGGGTCAACCCGCGTTCGGTCCCGCATTCCGCCCCGGCTTCCGGCCAGTCGTGCGCCCCTTTGTCGCGCCGGTCGTGGTCCGACCGTTCGGCTTCCGTCCGGTCGTGGTCGCGCGCCCGGTGTGGGTGGCGCGTCCGGTTTTCCTGACGGCGCCGCCGGTGTACTTCGCACCGCGCCCGGTCTTTGTGCCGCGCTTCGTGGTCGCGCCGCAGCCCTTCGTCGGCGCGGTGTCGTTTCCTGCGTCGACCTGGTACAACTGACCTGCTGATCCGGTGCGCGGCGGCGGCCGCGCAGCGTGTTGCACACGCAGCGTGGCGACACTGCGCGGCGCGCGGCTGAAGCGTCCCCCGCAGGACCTTGTGCGGTGCACGGAAGTGTCCCGGGCGCGGAGCGCGGCGGCGGCAATCGGCGGTGCTATGCTCCTTCTTTGCGCGCAAGAAGGTGTGCCCATGAATGCCCCTGCCACGCGGGCCGCCGTCGCACCGGCGGCCACGATCCGCGCCGAAGACCTGCGGTCCTTCGATCTCATCCGCACGCTCGTCGGCTTCGATACCACGAGTCGCGACTCCAACCTGGCGCTGATCCACTGGATCGGCAGCTACCTCGACGGGTTCGGCATCGCGTCGACGCTCACGTTCGACGACGACGGGCGCAAGGCCAACCTGTTCGCCACCATTCCGGCGCGCGACGGCAACGCGGTCGCCAACGGCATCGTCCTGTCCGGTCACACCGACGTCGTGCCCGTGGATGGCCAGCCGTGGGACACCGACCCCTTCGCGGTCGCGGTGCGCGACGGTCGCCTCTACGGACGCGGCGTCACCGACATGAAGAGCTTCTCGGCCGTCGGCCTGTCGTTCGTGCCGGAGTTCGTGCGGCGGGGACTCAACCAGCCCATTCACTTTGCGCTCTCCTACGACGAGGAAGTGGGCTGCATCGGCGTGCGCCGGCTGATCAGCGACATCGTGGCCCGCGGCGTGGCGCCCGCCGGCTGCATCGTCGGCGAGCCCACCGGCATGGAACTGGTCGTCGCGCACAAGGGCAAGCGCAGCTGGCGCTGCCGCGTGCGCGGCCACGAAGCGCATTCGTCGCTGACCCCGCTTGGCGTCAATGCCGTGCAGATCGCATGCGAGATCGTGGCCTTCATCGCGCAGCGCGCCCGCGATTTCCGCGACGGCGCGGGACAGGATGCCGCGTACGACGTGCCCTACTCCACCGTGCACGTGGGCACCATCCGCGGCGGCACGGCGCTCAACATCGTGCCGCGCGACTGCACGTTCGATTTCGAGATCCGCCACCTGCCGTTCGACGATCCCCAGGTTTTCTTCGACGAAGTCAGGGCCTTCGCGCAGCACTATCTGCCGGCGATGCACGCCGTCGATCCGGCCACCTACATCGAATTCGACATGCTGTCGTCGATGCCCGGCTTCGACACGCAGGATGGCAGCCCCATCGCTGAATTCGGGCGCGCGTGCAACCACGCGCACGGCGTGGCCAAAGTGTCCTTCGGCACCGAA
Source organism: Betaproteobacteria bacterium (assembly GCA_031410015.1). Taxonomy (GTDB): domain Bacteria; phylum Pseudomonadota; class Gammaproteobacteria; order Burkholderiales; family Casimicrobiaceae; genus VBCG01. The sequence goes on from JANNYI010000604.1 coordinate 4,691, forward strand.
GCATCGCTGTTTCACCTGGCCAGCATCCCCACGATCATCTGCGGGCCGGGCCACATCGCGCAGGCGCATCAACCCAACGAATGGGTGGCCATCGAGCAGGTCGCGCAATGCGAAGCCTTCATGCAGCGGCTCTGCGATCGCGTCACCGCATGACCGCTCCTGCGCGGGTCCCGGCCATCGAGGTCGAGTTTCCGGACATCGCGGCATGGGCTGCCGGCAACACCGGCACACCGTATGTCTGGCGCTTCGAGGCGGACCGGCCGGGGCCGCGCGTCACCATCCAGGCGCTGACGCACGGCAACGAAGT
>JANNYI010000605.1:0-19022 GCA_031410015.1 Betaproteobacteria bacterium
CGGGCAACGTCGCGATCGGTCGAATTGCGCCGGTTGGCAAGGCCAGCGCGGCTTCGCCGTCCATCGCCTGAGAAAGCCGATACGTGCTGCCCAGCCAACGCGGGCGGCTGCCTGCGCGGCATGCGCGGCACGCATCGAGAAAACGCTCAACCGCGTGCCCGGCGTGCACGCCAATGTCAATTTCGCCACGGAGATCGCGGCGGTCGGCTTCGATCCGGCGGTGACGTCCGTCGAGCAGCTGATCGCGGCGGTGGCGCGCGCCGGCTACGGCGCCACGCTGCGGCAGGACGTGGAGGAAGACCGCAAGCGCGACCAGGCGCGCAAGGCGGCGGAGTACGCCGCAACGAAGCGCGACTTCATCATCGCGGCAGTGCTGACGGCGCCGTTGCTCGCGCAGATGGGGCCGATGCTGGCCAGCGGCGATTTTCTCGGCATGAACCACGCCGATCTCCTGCCCCGCTGGCTGCAGCTGGTGCTGGCTACACCCGTGCAATTCTGGATCGGCCGGCGGTTCTACATCGGCGCGTTCAACACGCTGCGCGGCGGCGGCGCCAACATGGATGTGCTGGTCGCGCTGGGCACGACGATGGCGTACGCGTTCAGCGCCGTGGTCACCATTTTCGGGCTGCTGCACCAGCACGTCTACTTCGAGGCCAGCGCCGCCGTGATCACGCTGGTGCTGCTGGGCAAATTGCTGGAAGCGCGCGCGCGCAGCGGCACGGGGGCCGCGCTGGAAGGCCTGCTGCGGCTGCAGCCGAAGACGGCGCACCTGGTGCGCGACGGCGTCGTTGTCGACGTGCCGCTGGCCGAGCTGGCGGCAGGCGCGCGCTTCGTGGTGCGCGCCGGCGAAGCGATTCCCGTGGATGGCACCGTGCGCGAAGGCGCGTCGAGCGTGGACGAAAGCATGCTTACCGGTGAAAGCCGCGCGATCGTCAAGCAGGCGGGCGATCGCGTGTTTGCCGGCACGCTCAACCAGGAGGGCCTGCTGCAATGCGAGGCCACCGGCGTGGGCGGCGCCACGCTGCTGGCCGGCATCGTGCGGCTGGTGGCGGAAGCGCAGGGGTCGAAGGCGCCGATCCAGCGGCTGGCGGACCAGGTGGCCGGCGTGTTCGTCCCGGTGGTCGTCGTGATTGCGCTGATCACATTCGTCGCGACGTGGTGGATTCTCGGCGACGCGACCCGCGCGCTCGTCCATGCCGTGGCCGTGCTGGTGATTGCCTGTCCGTGCGCGCTGGGTCTTGCCACGCCCACCGCCATCATGGTCGGCACCGGTCGCGGCGCGCGCTCGGGCATCCTCATTCGCAATGCCGCGGCGCTGGAGAGCGCCGGCAAGCTGAAGACGCTGTTCATCGACAAGACCGGCACACTGACGCAGGGGCGGCCCGAGGTCGTCGCAGTGCTTTCCGTCGGGGATGCCACGCGCGACGATGTGCTTGGCGTTGCCGCCAGCCTGGAGGCGGGATCCAGCCATCCGCTGGCGCTGGCCCTGCGCGCCGCGGCGCAGGCGCTGACTCTCGAGCCGGTGCAGGATTTTCTTGCGGTGCCCGGCAAGGGCGTGGCGGGTCGACTGGCATCGCGCGAGGGCACGGTGCGGTTGGGGTCGCCGGCGTTCCTGCTGGAGCAGGGGGTGGCGGCCGATCTCGACCGGATCGCGCCGTCGCTGGCGCAGGGCAACACGGTGGTGGGCGTGGCATGCGACCAGCTGCTGATCGGCTGGATCGCGCTGGCCGACGCCCTTCGCCCCACGTCGGCGCGCGCGGTGGCGCGATTGCGCGAGGCCGGCATCGACGTCGTCATGCTGACCGGCGACAACCTCGGCACCGCGCGCGTGGTTGCCGAGGCGGTGGGGATCGAATCCTACGAGGCGGGCGTGTCGCCGGAAGGCAAGGCAGCGGCGGTGGCGGCGCTGCGCGCGCGCGGCATCGTCACCGGCATGGTCGGCGATGGCGTCAACGACGCCCCGGCACTGGCGGCGGCGGACGTCAGCTTTGCGATGGGCGCGGGCACCGATATCGCGGTGGAGGCTTCCGACGTGACGCTGATGCGCGACGATCTCAACGCCGTCGTCGACGCGATCATGCTGTCGCGTGCCACGCTGGCCAAGATACGGCAGAATCTGTTCTTCGCCTTTGCGTACAACGTGCTGGGAATTCCGCTGGCGGCCTTCGGCATGCTCAACCCGGTGATCGCCGGGGCGGCGATGGCGGCCAGTTCGGTATCCGTGGTCGGCAACGCGTTGCTGCTGAAGCGGTGGCGACCGCGCGATTGATTTTCACTGAAGGAGACATCATGGAAACAACCACCCTGCGTATCGAAGGCATGACCTGCGGCGGCTGCGTGGCCAGTGTCACGCGCGTGCTGAAAGCCGTACCCGGTGTGACGCAAGCCGATGTCACGTTGACGCCCGGCACGGCCACCGTCACGTTCGATGCCGAGCTTACCAATGTGCCGGCCCTGCGTGTCGCCGTCGAGGACGCTGGGTTCGATGTCACGGCGTAGGCCCCTGCGGGCCGGTCACCAACGCGTGGCGCCATGAGCGAGGTGGTCGTCACGACAGTGGTTTCGCTGTGCGTGTTCGCAGGCGCGATCTTCGGCATGTTCCTCAATCGCGTCCTGCCGCCGCACCACATGAGTGACGATACCAGGCAGGTGGTCAATGTTGCGGTGGGATTGATCGCGACGCTGGCGGCGCTGGTGCTGGGCCTGATGGTGGCGTCCGCCAAGGCGTCGTTCGATGTCCGCAGCGACGAGGTCAGGCAGAGCGCGGCGCGGATCGTGATGCTCGACCGCAGCCTGCGCCAGTATGGCCCGGAGGCGGTGCCTGCGCTCGACCTGCTGCATGATCTCGTCCGTCGCCAGCTGCTGCTGACGTGGGAGGAGTCAACCACACCCGCCGTGCGCGACGGGAAGCACGCCGCGGGTACCGGCATCGGCAACTTCCAGACGCTGATACGCAACCTCAAACCCGCCGATGAAGCGCAGCGCTGGCTGCAGACCCGGGCGCTCAAGCTCTCCGCCGATCTCGAGGAGACGCGATGGCTGTTGCTCGAAAGCAGCGAGAGTTCGATCCAGCGGCCGTTCCTGGTCGTGCTGGTGCTATGGCTGACGGTGATCTTCACCAGTCTTGGCCTCTTCGCGCCGCGTCATCGCACTGCGTTGGCCGTGATCGTGATCTGCGCCTTGTCGGTATCCACCGCGATCTTACTGATCCTGGAAATGGACCGGCCTTTCAGTGGCCTGATGCAGGTGTCGGACGAGCCTTTGCGCAATGCGGTCAGGCAAATCGATCGGTAGGCCGTTTTGGCGGTGCTGCCGGGCAACGGGTAAGATAGAGGGCTTCGGGGTGTAGCGCAGCTCGGTAGCGCGCCTGGTTTGGGACCAGGATGTCGCAGGTTCAAATCCTGTCACCCCGACCAATACGAAAGCGGTCACCGATGACGATGCGCGTGGGTTTCACCGGTGGCGGCAACATCACCGATACGCATATCCGCGCCGTCCAGGGTGTGCCCGGCCTGCAGGCTGTCGGCGTCTGCGGCCCCAACGCCGCCAAGGTTGCCGCCCTTGCCGCGCGCGACGGCCTCATCGCGGCGCCGTCGCTCTCCGCACTGCTCGACCAGTCCGCGCTCGACATCGTCTGCATCGGTTCGCCTTCCGGCGTGCATGCCGACGAGATCGCACTCGCGGCCGCGCGCGGCTGCCACGTGCTGTGCGAGAAGCCGCTCGACGTGACGCTCGCGCGCGTCGATCGCGCCATCGAGGACGTGGAGCGCGCCGGCGTGTCGCTCGGCCTCTTCTTCCAGGATCGTTGCACGCCGGCGTTTCGCGAAGCGGGGGATGCCATCGCGTCGGGCCGGCTCGGCCGCGTGTTGCTGGTGGACGCGCGGGTGAAGTGGTACCGCACGCCCGAGTACTACCGCAGCGCTGCGTGGCGAGGCACGCCGTCGCTCGACGGCGGCGGCGCGCTGATGAACCAGGGCATCCACACCATTGACCTCCTGCTGTACCTGCTGGGCGACGTGACGGAGGTCCAGGCGCGGGCGGCCACCGAACTGCACGCGATCGAAGTGGAGGACACGCTCGTCGCGACGATGACGTATGCGTCGGGCGCGTTGGGCACGTTTCACGCAACCACGGCGGCATGGCCCGGCTACCCGCGCCGCATCGAGATCAGCGGCACCGAGGGCACGCTGCTGCTCGAGCACGATCGCATCGCCGGTTGGGACCTGAAAAGCGGACACGAAGCCGGCGCCACGTTGACGAGTGCGTCGAAGAGCGCGTCCACGGCCGTGGTGGCCGACGCCACGCCGCACCGGCGGGTGGTGGAGGACTTCGTCGCGGCAATCAAGGATGGACGACGTCCGGCCTGCGACGGACGCGAGGGCAGGCGCAGCATCGCACTTGCCCGGGCGCTGTACGAGTCGGCGCGGTCGGGCGGGACGATGGTGGTGGAGACTGCGGTCGGGAATGGGTAGAAGTTGCAACAACGCGCCATGACACACACGCGGATCGCCGTACCCGCCCACAACAATTTCGATCTGCTGCGATTCGTGTTTGCCGCGGTGGTGGTGCTGTATCACGCGCGAGTCCTCTCGCAGGCGCCGCAGCTTGCACTTCTTGGCGTGCTCTCGGCCGACCTGGCCGTGCGGGCATTCTTCGTCGTCAGCGGGTTCCTCGTCTTCATGAGTTTCGAGCGCTCCGCTTCGACGCGCCGGTATTTCGGCAAGAGGATCCGGCGGATCTATCCTGCGTACTTCACCGTGGTCGTGGGTGCCGCGGTTCTCGGCGCCTTCATCACCGAGCTGCCGTGGAGCCAGTACTTTTCCGGCGGACTGCTGCGCTACCTCGCTGCCAACCTGGTGTTTGCCAATTTTCTGGCGCCCGACCTGCCCGGCGTCTTCGTCCACAATCCCATGACCGAGGTCAACGGCGCTTTATGGACGATCAAGATCGAGGTGATGTTCTACGCCGCCGTTCCCGTGCTGGCATGGCTTGCCGGCCGCTACGGCCGCTTGGCCGTGCTGGTGGTGGCCTACGCATTCGCGATCGTCTGGACGCAGGTGTTCGCATCGCTCGCCGCGCAGACCGGCATCAGCCTCTACGGGAGACTTTCGTATCAGTTCCCCGGCATGCTGGGTTATTTTGCGTCGGGCGCGCTCTGCTACTACTATCTGCCGATGCTGCAGAAGCGCTGGACGTGGGTGGCCGCGCTGGGGATCGCCGGGCTGATCGTGGCGCGAACTTTCGTGACGACGCAACCGTACCTGGAGCCTGCGGCGCTCGCCGCCGTCATCGTGTGGCTGGCCCTGGGGATTCGCTGCTTCGGCAATTTCGCCCGCTACGGAGACCTCTCCTATGGCATCTACATCATCCATGCGCCTGTTCTGCAGACGCTGGTCGCGGCCGGTGTCTTTGCCGCAAGCGGGGCCGGTGGCCTTGTGCTGGCGATCACTGTCATACTCGTGCTTGCATTCGCGTCGTGGCACCTGGTCGAAAGGCCATTCCTGCGACGCAGCTCGCACTATGTCGTCGCAAGTACGGGCGCCTGACTTGACGACCGGATGGCGTATGCCATCATGGATTGCGCGCATCGGCGGCCGCGTGGCCCGGCCGGCATGATTCACCCGCCGAGCGCATGACACCGCCAATGACCTCGACACCCACAACCCGCCGCCTCGCGGCAATCGTCATCGCCGATGTAGTGGGCTTTACACGCCTGATGGAAGGCGACGAAACGGGCACGCACTCGCGCCTGCGCGAAATCCGCGACAACGTCACCGATCCGCGGATCGCCGCATTCGGCGGGCGCATCGTCAAGACCGCCGGTGACGGCATGCTGGTGGAGTTTTCGAGTGCGACAGCGGCATTGCGCTGCGCCGTCGATGTGCAGCGGGAAATGGGGCACCGAAACCTCTATGTCGCCGCTGCCGCGAAGATCGAGTTTCGCATTGGCATCAACCTGGGCGACATCCTGATCGATGGCGACGACATCGCAGGCGACGGTGTGAATGTCGCTTCGCGCCTGGAGGCAATGGCGGAGCCGGGCGGGATCTGCATCGGCGCCACCGTTTATGAACAGGTGCATGGCGACCCGGGATTCGGCTTCGTCGACATGGGTGAGCAGCGGGTGAAGAACATTGCACGACCGATCCGTGCCTACCGCGTGGTGCTGGGCGAGGGCGTGTCGCTGAAGCTCCGCGCGGAGAAAATTTTCCGTGGCAAGCGTTTGGTATGGGCCGCGGGTGTGATCGGATTCGTGGCCATCGGCGTCCTGGCGACGTTTTTCTTCCGTAGCTGGCCCTACCCGGCAGCGACAGCGCCCATCAACGCCGCAACGGCTCCTGGGCAACCGCCTGCATTGTCCATTGCGATATTGCCGTTCGTCGCAACCGGAGGCGGTCCAGCGGACGATCGATTCTCCGAAACGCTGAGCCGTGACGTCACTACAGCACTTGGACGCTCGGCGCGATACGCGCGCGTCGTCGCGTATGGCCTTGCGGCCGGTTACAAGGGCAAGGCAATCGACGCGCGCGTTGTCGGGCGCGATCTCAACGTCCGTTACCTGGTCGAAGGAGAAATTCGCCGTGCCGGCGACAAACTCGCGCTCGAGGCAACGCTCATCGACACCGGCAGCGCCACTCAGGTCTGGACCGAGCGGTTCGATATCTCGGTCGTACCGGCGGAGACCGGCAACGCTGCGGTCGCGGCGCGACTCTCGAAGAGCATCAGGCAGGCACTGCTCGCCGTCGAATCGCGCCGGGTTGCGCGTCAAACCGGCGCAAGTGCGAGCGCGACCGAGCTGTGGCTGCGCGGAGCCACCGCGATGGACGAAGGAACATTGCAAGGCATGCGCGAGGCGCGCGGGCTCTTCGACGAGGCGCTCAAGCTCGACCCCGGCCACGTTGGCGCACTGCGCGCGCAGGTTTGGGTGAGCACGACTCTGCTCACCCTCGACCCGAAGGCCGATCGGAATCGGATCTTTCAGGAGGTCGAGGATTTTTCTCGGCGGGCAGTCGCCGCCGATCGCAACGATCCCAATGCGTGGATGGCGCGGGCCGATGCGCTGCTCCGGCAATGGCGTTGGGCGGAGGCAGCGGAGGCCCTGGCCGAGGTGTTACGTATCGAACCCAGCCAGATCTATGTCTATCATCGGCGCGCCTTGATCGCGATCTGGACCGGCCAGCCCGCGGAAGCATTTGCGCAACTCGACCAGGCCATCGCGCTGGACCCGCGCGACGTCGACGACGCCGACCAGTTGTTCATCCGCTGTCTGGCGCATTTGACGCTCGGTCAGTACGGCGAGGCGATCAACGCCTGTGAAAGAGCCGCTGCACTGCGGGACGACTGGACCACGTACATGTTTCTTACTGGCGCGTATGCACAGCATGGCCAGATGGAAAAGGCCTTGGGCGCCAAGAGCCGGTTGCTGAAGCTTTCGCCCGGATACACCATCGCGCGATCGAAGGCGATCCGCATCAGCGACAACGCGGACTTCTTGCAAAAGATCGAGACGCATCTCTGGGCGGGCCTGCGCAAGGCGGGAATACCGGAGCAATAGCTGTCGTCTCCACAACATGACCGGGTACTTATGACCATCGACACTCACCAGTCCCGTTGCAAGGCAGCGCTTGACGCGTTGCTGCTGCCGCTTCCCGGTGTCAGTGCGCGCACGATCAATGGCCTTGACGCTTACTTCACCGCCGACAAGATGTTTGCTTGCATCAGCGGCAAAGGGGTCGGACTGCGCCTGCCGGTGGCGACCACGACCGAGCTCAAGTTTTCGCGCGACAACGTCGTGGCGTTCGCGCCCGGCGGGATGGCCAGCACGCGGGAGTGGATCCAGATCGATCGCGCCGACGCGGCCGACTACGCGCAGGATCTGCCGCTGTTCGAGGCTTCGATCGCATTCGTCGGCGGCGGACGAACGCGATAGAGAGGAGAAGGGGCGTGAAGCAACCTGATTTCCAGGCATTCGAAACCGCAGCGAAGGCGCAGGGCTTCGACGAGGTGCTGGAGCGGAAATGGGCGCCGGCCATGGTGTTGGATACGCATACGCACCCGTTTGCAGTGCGCGCGCTGGTCGTGCAAGGCGAAATGTGGCTCACCGTGGGAGACGAGGTTCGTCACCTGCTTCCCGGCGATGAATTCACGCTCGACCACGGCGTGCCCCACGCGGAGCGCTACGGGGATGCGGGCGCCACCTACTGGGTGGCGCGCCGCAATTCGTAAGGCGCCGTCGCGCTAGGGACGCGCGATGATGTTGCGGTTGGCCAGTTGTACGATGATGAGGTCCGCAAAAGCGGGCGCCTCGCGCGCGACGGATCCCGGATTGAAGGTGGTCGTGGTGGCCGCCCACACCAGTTGCTGTGTCCGCACGTCGAACAGCTTGGTCTCCACGGTGGCAAGGTCGTATTGACTGATCGTCTGCACGGGCACCATCGTGCGGGTGGGGGTGGTGCCCCATGGTCCCCGGCCCCAGCCCATACCGCCGGACACCATCGTCGTCGACACCTGGGTGCGGGTGTCCACCCCCAGCAGTCTGACCATGAGGAGGCCTTCGGCGCCAGTGCCGACCACGGTGGAGGCAAAGGACGCCTCCGGCATGCCTGGGTCGTCGAGCCTGACGCTGCGACCGGCGATGGCTTCAACGCCTGTCGCGCGCAGTCGTTCGACCAGGACATCCTCGAGGATGCGGTTGCCGGCAGTGCTGTCGACGTTGCCGACGACCACGATCTTGCGCATCGGCGGGCCGGCGAAGTCGGTGTCGAACCAGGCCGAGCGGATCGATGTGCTCTGACATCCCGAGACCAGTGCCACGATGGCGGCCAACAGTAACAATGTGCGGACGTTCATTGGACTTGCTCCATTCCGGCGGTGTTGGGGGATCGGGCCCTGCGACAGTCGCCCGATTCTCGCATGCCCGGCCACGGTGTCATCCAAGCAGGCCCATGGTGCCCTTCCATGCAAACCAGGCACCGAAGATTGACGAAACGCATAGCGTGATCATCCTGTTGTGGCGTTCCAGCCAGCCACGCATTGCGTCCAGCATGGCCGCCGACCGGCTGGGTGCCAGCACGGCGATCACGATCGGCATCAGCACCAACGCGTGCGCGGCCACCACGAACACGACATAGGCAAGCGCGCTGCGCGCCAGGCCCATTTGCGCATCGTCGAGAACGGCGATGGCGGCCAGCGTGAAGACCCACTGCTTGACGGCGATTGTCATCAGCAGCGCGCCGATGCCGAGGGCCTTGAGCGATGAAGCGGTGCCAAGCGTGGCCATCCATGGCGGCGGCGGCGTGTCGGGATCGTCGTCCTTGTGCCACTGCCGAACGGCCGTGATCAGCAGGATCACGCCAACCACCAGCAACAGCGTCGAGGCGATGACGTGTGATCCGCCTTCCTCGCCCGCATCGGTGCCGAAGACGTAGCCGAAGAGAATGCCCTGCAGGATGCGCACGCCCATGGCACCGGCGGCGAATGCGGTGGCCTTGCGCATGCCGCCCGTACCGCGCAGCAGCAGCAGCGACATGACGATCCATAGCGGCAAAACGGCGGCGCCGATGATCAGTGGCAGCAGGTCGATCATTGACGCAAGCATCGCGATCCTTCGCTGAGAACACCATCCGTCCGAACCTGCCCTATCGCGGCAAGAGTTCGGCGGAGTCAAGCCGCGCGACCGTCCCGCGGGAAGTGAGGGGTCGTGGGCGCGAGGGATAGCGCCTGGTTCAGCGCACGTTACGCGCGCCCGGCTTCCGCATCCCTGGCACGGGGGGGCCTCTTCCGATCGCCATCCACTTTAACGGAAGTCCGGACGTGTCGATCGGCTTGACGTCCGTGCGCCGCGCCAGCCGACAAAAAGTCCGGGGCGTGCTCGGATCGGTACGGCTTCCTTCCTGTAGAATGCTGTGCCGTGCGACGCCTTCCACACGTTGGCGACCTTGGACTATCGCTCGCTGATGCGTTCATGAATTCGACCCCGGCCCACGCGTCCACGCATTCTCCTCTCTAGAAGCCACCATGAATCCCCAACGCACCGCGTATTTCCTCGCCGCTGCCTGCTCACTTCTCCTGGCATGGGGAACCGTTGTGCCCATTGCCGCCAACGCCCAAGCCCCGGCAGGCTTCGAGGCATCGCCTGTGCTCGTCGGCACCGCGATTGTCCCCGCTGCGCTGTTGAAGGGGCCGTTGCACACCGTGGCCGAACCGATTTCGCTCGACGGCTACTTCGGAAAGTTCGTGATCGAGTCGAAGTTCGGCAAGTTTTCCGTCGTGGGTGTCAACATGCTCGCGGTGCGCGTGAACGAACTGCAGGCAATTGCAACGCTGCAGGAAGTGCAGAAGAGCCAGGCGTTCCAGGACTCGCTGGTGCGCGCGGCGTCGGCGCCGGTGCAACTCGTGCAAAGCGCGGTGACCGATCCGCTGGGCACCGTCGAGAACATCGGGACGGGGATGGGCAACGTGCTGGGTCGCGTGGGCTTCCTCGCCCGGTCGACCGCGCAGTCGGTCTCGGACGCGACGTCGGATCGCAACAACGTGGCCGCACCGTCCACGCTGCCGGCGGCCCCGGCAGGGGAAACGATCCCGCCGGCCTTCAACGGCGATCCGTTCGGCTACAACAAGGCGCGCCGCGAGTGGGCGCAGCAACTCAACATCGATCCCTACACGTCCAATCCGGTCCTGCGGCCCTTGCTCGACAGCGTGTCCTCGGCCAGCTTTGCCGGCAGCTTCGCGATCAATACCGCCATCGGCGCGGTGTCGATGGGGGCCAACATGGTGGTGAGTTTCGATACCGACGTGCGCGACGCGGTGTGGAACCAGCCGGCGGTGGACCTCGCACGGCAGAACGAAGCGCGGCTTCTGGCCATGGGTGTCAATGCCCGCGTCGTGCGCGACTTCCTGCGCAACCGGTGGTTCACGCCGTCGCTGCAGACCGCGCTGGTCGTGGCGCTGGCCAAGATGGGCGGCATCGCGGGCGTGGAGTCCGTGATCCGGGTCGCCGCCCAGGTGCAGGGCGAGACCCATGTCCGCTTCCTGGTCGAATCGGTGCGAATGCTCGGCCAGTACAAGGGCAACGAAGGCCGGCTGACCAAGCTCACGATGAGCAACATGGTGCCCGTGGGCATCTCCGAGGCCGGCACGCCGGTGGCCGCGGCGGCGATCGACTATGCGTACTGGAACCAGGGTGCCGCGGAATTTGCGCAGCGCAAGGAAATGCGCGGCAAGCGTCGCGCGCTGCTGATTTCCGGCAATGCCAGCGAATTGGCAAAGCAGCGGCTGGACAAGGCGGGCGTGGCACTGCGCACCGGACTGCGGCCGTAACCGCCTGACGGTGTCGCGGCGCGGCCCGCGCGGGAAGCCGGTCGTGACACGGCGGTGCGGCGCGGGGAGAATGTGGCTTCTCCCTCTCTCTCCCGCGACCCGACCATGAGCGAAACGCCGCCTGTCCCCGCCACCGACGAAGGCAAGAAGCGCCTGCGCGACAACGTCGACAAGCTGCTTGCCGCAGCCCCCAGCCGCAGCGAAGGCAGCATCACGCTCAGCGGCCGGACGATGAAATACGAGGCGGTCGCCGGGTTCATCCCGGTGATCGGCGGCGGCCTCGACGAGAAGCGCGGCGAGCCGGAAGCGGCCATCTTCACCACGGCCTATCTGCTGGCCGACGCCGATCCGGCCACGCGGCCGGTGTGCTTCGCCTTCAACGGCGGGCCGGGCTCTGCCTCGATCTGGCTGCATCTGGGCGCGCTGGGGCCGAAGCGCGTTCTCATTGGCGAAGACGGCACGATGCCGCCGCCGCCCTACGCGGTCACGGACAATCCGGAATCATGGTTCGAACACTTCGACCTCGTGTTCGTCGACCCGCCGCACACCGGCTATTCGCTCACCGCAAGCGAGGACGCGCGCAAGAAAATGCTGAGTGTCGACGGCGACGTCGATGCGCTGGCGGAATGCATGCGCGCGTGGCTGGGCCGTCACCGGCGCTGGCGTTCGCCGGTGTACCACGCAGGCGAGAGCTACGGCACCACGCGCGGCGCGGCGCTGGCCGACAAGCTGCAGGACCTGGGCGTGGCGCTGTCTGGACTGATCCTGGTGTCGTGCGCGATGGACCTGCAGAGCATCGTCTTTGCACCACGCAACGACCTGCCTTATGCGCTGTTCCTGCCGGGCTTTGCCAACGTTGCGCAGTATCACGGCAAGTTGAAAGGCGCGGTTGGCGCTTCGCCGGAAGCCGCACGCGCGGCCGCCGAGGAATTTGCCTCCGGCGAGTATCTCGCGGCGCTGCATGCAGGCGCGCGCTTGTCGAAGACCGCGCGCCGCCGCGTGGTCAATCGCCTGGCGCAGTTGACCGGCCTTGCGCCGGCGCTGATCGAGGAAAAGAACCTGCGCATCAGCGACCAGACCTTCTTCTTCGAACTGCTGCGCGATCGCGGCCAGATCGTTGGTCGCCTCGAAGCGCGTGTCACCGGCCCGATGGCGGCGAGCCGCACGCGCGACTGGGAATTCGATCCGGGCATCGAGGCCATCGTGGCCCCGTACACGATGGCGGCGCATGCCTACATGAGCGAGCAGCTCGGCATCGCCAGCGAGGCGCGCTACGAAGTGCTGTCGATGGACGCGCACAAGCACTGGAACTGGAACCGCGGCGAGGAGAAGGGCAACGGCTACGCCTGCACGAGCCCGGACCTGTCCCGCGCATTGCGACGCAATCCGCACCTGCGCGTGCTGGTGGCCAGCGGCCGCTACGACCTCGGCACGCCGTACAGCGCGTCCGACTGGTCGCTGGCGCAGCTCGACGTGCCCGCCGACGTGATGGCGCGCGTCGAGCACCACTATTACGACGCCGGCCACATGATGTACACGCGCGAGGCTGACCTGAAGAAACTGAAGAACGACCTCGCGGCCTGGCTGCGCGGCTGATCACCCCCGGCCGGTGGGGCTGCCTACATGTTGCGGAACAGCGGCATGAAGGTGAGGCTCACCGGCAACGTCTCGGGCCGGTTCTTCATCCGCATCGTGCCGCGCCCGCTGTCGTCGCGCACGACGGCGGCCACCATCCGCAGGTTGACGATGGTGGAGCGATGAATCTGCTTGAAGTGCGTGGGGTCGAGCTTCGTCAGCAGCTCGTGCAGCGGCGTGCGCAACAGCGCTTCCCCCTGCGCCGTCATCACGGTCGTGTACTTGTGGTCGGCACGGAAATAGGCGACGTCGTCGACCATGATGAGGCGCGTTTCCTTGCCCGCGCTTGCCGTCAGCCATACGAGCGGGGCCTCGGCGGGCTTGGCCGCCGGTAACGTGGCGCCCAGCTCCTTCACCAGCGCCGCGAGCGCAGCGCCGTGCGCGCCGGCCGCACCCACGCGCTCCTGCAGCCGCGCGATGGTGGCCACGAGGCGCTCGCGGGCGATGGGCTTCAACAGGTAGTCGACGGCGCCGCGTTCGAAGGCCTGGATCGCATATTGATCGTAGGCGGTCACGAATACGATCCGGGTCGCCGGGCTGGCTTCGGCGGCGGCGGCGGCCACTTCGAGGCCGGTGAGGCCCGGCATGCGGATGTCGAGGAACGCCACGTCGGGCCGGTGCTCGCCGATGGCCTCCAGCGCGGCGCCGCCATCCTCGCAGGCCGCCACCACGTTCAGCGCCGGCCACTCCTGCCGCAGCAACTGCAGCAGCGCGTCGCGGAAGAGCTGCTCGTCCTCGGCAATCACGCAGGTGACGGGGCTAGTCATGGCGCACCTCCTTCGGTCCGGCAAGCGGCACGGTGATCGTCGCGGCCACGCCCATCGGAAAGTTGGCGGCGATGTCGAACGCGGCGTCGGCACCATACGCCAATTGCAGCCGCTCGCGCACGTTGCGCAGGCCGATGCCGCTGCCGGTGGTGCCGGTGCCGAAGCCGTTGCCGTCGTCGGCCACGGTGATGGCGACGCGGTCGTCCTTGGGGGTCACCAGGATCCAGATCGTGCCGCCGCCGGGCTTCGGCTCCAGGCCGTGCTTGATCGCGTTCTCGACCAGCGTCTGCAGCATCATCGTGGGGAAGGGGACGGACTTGAACGCGTCGGGCACCTTCAGCTCGGTCTTCAGCCGCGCGCCCATCCGGATCTGCATGATCTCGAGATAGGCGCGCACGCGCTCCAGTTCCTCGCCCAGCGTGGTCAGCGCATTGTCGAGCCGCGGCAGCGAGTGGCGCAGGTAGAGAATCAGGTTGTCGATGATCCGCTCGGCGCCGTCCGGGTCGCTCTTCACCAGGTACTTGGCGCTGCCCAGCGTGTTGTAGAGAAAGTGTGGCTCGACCTGTGCGTGCAGCAGTTGCAGCTTTGCGATCGCCAGCTCTTTCTCGATCTCGGTTTCCTTGGTCGATTCCTGCTCGTCGCGGCGCATCTGCGCGATGCGGCGCGACATCGCCCGGCTGATGGCCTCCGCATTCTCGAAATTGGTGCCGTTGTCCACCATGAACCAGTCGCGCCACACGCCACCCTCGGGCTCGCAGACGACGTTGACGGTACCCGTATCCGGCCGTGGCGTGACGGTGGCGTGGATACGGTTGTGTGGCGTGCCGAACCATCCGAGCATGCGCTCGAGCAGCGGCATCGACGACCCGTCGGAGTTGCCGCGCGGCACCTTGGCGCGGATCTGCAGGCTGTCGCGCGTACTTTCCACCTGTTCGACACCTGGCAACTCGCGGATCGTCATGTCGATGAGATCGAACGCACGCTCCGCCTTCATCGGCACTTCGATCTGCCGATGCTGGCGGTTGGCCAGCGTGCCGCCTTCGGCCCCGCTGCCGATGATCCGGACGCGCCGGACGTGCGAGATCGCGGACGCGATGACGAAGACCATCACGATCACCCAGAGGAGGAAGATGCTGCCCTGGCCGCGCGAGGTGAAGTTCGATGTGACGGCGAGCGTGAAGATGAGCACGAGCATCCACGCGAACACGAGACGGAGATAGAAGCGGAAGGCGGATTTCATGGGTGGGCCGGGTTGGGCTGCGATGTTGGTGAGCATAGCGACCCACCGGTCAATGCCGAAGCGGATTCGGACGAAATGAGGGTACGCTGGACGAAGTGATGGCAGCCGGTGGGCGCAGGCCCGGCCTGACCGCTCCGCTCGGCGGTCGTGGAGGCGTCAGGCCCCCGGGCGGACCTGCAGCACGTCCTGCGCTGCCGCTTCGTAGGCGTGGGCGAGCCGGAGCAGGGCACGGTCGCCGCGAGGCCTGCCGATCAGCTGCATGCCCATGGGCAGGCCGGTCGGACCGAAGCCCACCGGCACGCTGATGCACGGCAACCCGGCGAAGGTGGCGTAGATCACCACCTCCATCCAGCGGTGGTAAGTATCCATCGCGCGACCGGCGACATGCGTCGGCCAGCGCAGGTCCGCGTCGAAGGGCCACACTTGCGCCGTTGGCAGCGCCAGTACGTCGAAACGGTCGAAGTGCGCCAGCATCTGCCGGTAGAACGTGCTGCGCTGCGCGCTGGCACCCAGCGTCCGCGCGCCGCTGAGGTTGGCGGCCTGGTCGTGCTCCCACAGGGCTTCCGGCTTGATCTGCGCGCGGTTGCGCGGGTCGACGAGGTGCGGCGCAATGCGCGCGGCCACCAGCCATTGCCGCCACGCGAGCCACGCCTGCCATACCGCTTCGGGCGCGAAGTTGGGCGGCGTCGGCTCCACGGCACAGCCGATGTCCTGCAGGCGGCGCAGGCCCTCTTCGCAGCACTCCAGGATGCCGGGCTCCATCGGCAGGTAGCCGGCGAGGTCGCCCAGCCAGCCGATGCGCGCCTTCGCGCCGCCTGCGCCATCCAGCGATGCCGCGAATGACGCCTCGCTGTCCAGCGACAGCGGCACGCGTGCGTCGTAGCCGGCCTGCACGTCGAGGAGCATTGCCACGTCGCGCACGGTGCGGCCCATCGGCCCCTCGGTGCCCAGCTGCGTGACCCACACATCCTGCACCGGCCACATGGGCACCCGGCCCTGGCTCGGACGCAGTCCGAACACGTTGTTCCATGCCGCCGGATTGCGCAAGCTGCCCATGAAGTCGCTGCCGTCGGCCACGGGCAGCATGCGCATGGCCAGTGCGACGGCCGCGCCGCCGCTGCTGCCGCCTGCCGACTTCGACGGATCGAATTCATTGCGTGTGACGCCGAAGACCTCGTTCAACGTTTGCGAGCCCAGGCCGAACTCGGGCGTATTGGTCTTGCCGATCACGATGCAGCCGGCGGCCTTCATTCGCTCGACCATCAGGCCGTCCGCGGCGGGCACGAAGTTGCGCAGCAGCGGCGATCCGAGCGTGGTGCGGATGCCGGCGGTCTGGGCGAGATCCTTGATCGCCTGCGGCATGCCGTGCATCCAGCCGAGCGGTCCGGCAGGCGTCGTGCCGCGCCGCAATTGCGCGTCACGCTCGTCGGCTTCATGCAGAAGTTCGTCGCCATCGCGCAGGCTGACGATCGCGTTGTGCGCCGGGTTGACGGCCTCGATGCGGGTGAGTGTTGCCTGCATCACCTCGCGACACGAGATTGCGCGGGTGCGGATCGCGGTGGAGAGGGCGTCGGCTGAGAGGTCCGTGATGTTCATGCAGGTTCCCTGGAGGTGGCGAAATTCATCGACGCCGGCTGGCGCATGATCGACTTGCAGGGCGCTTTGCGCAAGGTTGTGCGCTTGGCACCTGGCAGCAGCGCGGGATAGGCAATAGACTGCACGCCGGACTATTGTTGCGGCTCAAGGGGAAGCACGATGGGCAACGAACCACTGCGAGGGATCAAGGCATGCGTGTTTGACGCCTATGGAACGTTGTTTGACTTCGCCGCTGCCGCCACGCGCTGTCGCGACGATCTGGGCGACGACGCGGATCGGCTGTCGGCGCTGTGGCGCGACAAGCAGCTGCAGTACACGTGGCTGCGGGCGGCACAGGGACGGCACGCGGACTTCTGGCAAGTGACCGGCGATGCGCTCGACTACGCGCTGGCGACGCTGGGCATCGAGCGCCCGGCGCTGCGGCAACGCCTGCTTGACCTCTACCTGACGCTCGATGTGTTTCCCGAGGTGCCGGAGGTCCTGCGCCGGCTCAAGTCCGCAGGGATGCGCACGGCCATCCTGTCGAACGGCACGCCGACGATGCTGGCGGCAGCTGTCACCGGCGCGGGACTCGACGGCCTCTTCGATGCGGTGTTGTCGGTCGAGTCGGTCGGCGTGTTCAAGCCGCATCCGAAGGTGTATCAGTTTGCGGTCGATCAACTTGGCGTACCGGCATCCGCGATCGCCTTCCAGTCGTCGAACGCGTGGGACGCGTGTGCCGCGTCAGCGTTCGGCATGCGTGTCGTGTGGTGCAACCGGTATGGGCAGCGGGCGGAGGCGCTGCCCGGCGCGCCGGACTGCGAGATCGGCTCGCTGGCGCAACTGCCGGAGCTGGTCGGCGTGACGTAGGCGGCCATCGCTGCATGTCCTCAACGCGTCGTTGGGAAAGGTCGTCATCGCCTTGCCGGCCACCCCGCAGTTCGTGGTGCCAGCTTTCGCAAGAGCGGGGCCAATGTGCGAAAATGATGTCCATGATCGATCGCACGCAGACCCTGGGCGAGGAAATTGCCAACAGCGTGAGCCACGGCGTGGCGCTGCTGGCCGCGATCGTTGCGGTGCCTTTCCTGATCCTCGCCGCCGTCGACCGTGGCGCCGCCAGCATCGTGGGCGCCAGCGTGTTCGCGGCCACGATGGTGCTGCTGTACTTCACGTCGACGCTCTACCACGCGTTGCCGGCGGGGCGCGCCAAGCGCGTGTTCCTGAAGCTCGATCACGGTGCGATCTACATCTTCATCGCCGGCAGCTATACGCCCTTTGCGCTGGGCGCGCTGGCGGGGCCCTGGGGCTGGACGCTGTTCGGCCTCGTGTGGTCGATGGCGGCGCTGGGCGTCACCCTGAAGGCCTTCGACCGGCTGTCCCACCCGTGGCTCTCGACGGGTCTCTATCTGCTGATGGGGTGGCTGGTGCTGATTGCCGCGGTTCCGCTTGCGCAACATGTGCCGGTGCCCGGCATCGTGCTGCTGGTGGCGGGCGGACTTGCGTACACGCTGGGCGTCGTGTTCTTTGCGCTGGATTCGAAGGTGCGCTACGCGCATGCGGTGTGGCACGGCTTCGTCGTTGCCGGCACCAGCTTCCACGTGTTTGCCGTGCTGGGTTACGCCGCCTAGCGCTTCACCGCAGTCGGCAGTGGCTTGCGTTGCGTTGCGCTGCGGTGATCGGGCGCAATCGTTCAGCCTGAAGCGGAGCGTCGCGCGAGCAGCCATTTCACCGCTTCGAACCATAGGAGCGCCGTGAAGGCGACGCCCGCGCCGGCCAGCAGCATCGGCGCGGTGGGCGCGGCGAACGCGAACAGCACGCCGACCTCGGGTATCCCCAGCACGACGGCCAGCATGGCCAGCGTTGCCAATGCGATCCAGCGGAATGTCGCGTTGGCCGTGCCGGCGCCGCGCCATGCGCTGTGGCGCCACGACCGGTTCGCGTAGATGAGGCCGAGGTTGGCCAGCACCAGCACGGCAAACGTCAACGCGCGCGCCATGTCGTCGGATCCTGCGTACGCCCGCGCCCCCGCATAGACGGCCAGCAGCAGCGCCAGCAGGCCGGCACCCTGCAGCAGGCCGCGCCCGATCACGGCCGCGTCGAAGAGGTGCGCATTGCGCGGCCGTGGCGGCACGGTCATGGCGTCCGCCTCCAGCGGCTCGGCCTCGAATACGACGGAACAGGCAGGGTCGATGATCAATTGCAGGAAGAGGATGTGCACGGGCATCAGCAGCATCGGCCACCCCAGCAGCACCGGCGCCAGCGACAGGCCGACGATGGGCACATGCACCGCCGCCACGAACACGATGGCCTTGCGCAGGTTGGCAAACACCCGGCGCCCGTAGCGCACCGCGACCACGATCGAAGCGAAGTCGTCGTTGAGCAGCACCAGGTCTGCCGCCTCGCGCGCGACCTCGGTGCCCCGCGCACCCATCGCCACGCCGATGTCGGCGGCCTTGAGCGCCGGGGCGTCGTTGACGCCGTCGCCG
>JANNYI010000606.1:0-18232 GCA_031410015.1 Betaproteobacteria bacterium
GAAGAATTTCGCCTTGACTGGCTTGCCGCCCCAGAAGCCCGTCGCGTACTTGAGGTCGGCGCCATAGGCGCTGGTGTCCTGCGAGATTACGAGCAGCTCTTTGACGCCCGCCTTCACGAGCCGCTCGGCTTCAAGCATCACGTCGCCGATCGGCCGGCTCGCGAGGTCGCCGCGCATCGAAGGAATGATGCAGAACGTGCAGCGATGATTGCAGCCTTCGCTGATCTTGAGATACGCGTAGTGCGTGGGCGTGAGCTTGACGCCGATGCTGTCCGACGTGGCCGGCATCAGGTCGACGAAGGGATCGTGCAGCTTCGGCAGATGCGCGTGCACGGCGCTCATCACTTCCGCCGTCGCGTGCGGACCGGTGACGGCCAGCACCTTCGGATGCGCCTCGCGCACGAAGGCGCCGCCGTCCTTGGCGCCGAGACAGCCGGTGACGATCACCTTGCCGTTTTCGGACAGGGCCTCGCCGATGGCATCCAGCGACTCCGCGACGGCGGCGTCGATGAAGCCGCAGGTGTTGACCACGACGAGGTCGGCGCCCTCATACGACGGCGCGATCGCGTAGCCCTCGGCGCGCAACTGGGTGAGGATCTGCTCGGAGTCCACCAGCGCCTTGGGGCAGCCGAGCGAGACGAAGCCCACCCGCGGGACGGCGGCCTTCTTCGGTGATTTCAGCGGTCGGGAGGTTGATGGCATCAGGCGATGGTGCAAAGGCAGCGGACATAACGCATCGCATCAACGCGGTGCAGCAACCGTGCGATGTTGCACTGCTTCGAAGTGGCTCAGCGTTTCCTGTCGTCGTCGGGGGTGCCCGGCGGCGTGAAGGCGGGAAACGGGAACGTGGTGAACATGCCGCGGGTCTGGTCCTGCATCCGCTGCTGCATGTCCATGAAGAGCTTGGCGCTCTGCTCCAGGTAGTTGCCGAGCATGCCCTGCATCGCGGGCGCCTGCATCTGCATGAACTGTTTCCACAGGTCGGGCGTCAGCATCATCTTGTCGCCGTAAACCTGCTTCGCCTGGTCCTGCATCTTCTTCTGGATCGCGATGAACGCCTTGACGTTCTGCTCCATGTACTGACCCATGATCGTCTGCTGCGCGGTGCCGTAGAAGCGGATCATCTGCGCCAGCATTTCCGGACTGAACATCGGCACGCCGCCGCCTTCCTCGTCGAGGATGATCTGCAGCAGGATCCCGCGCGTCAGCTCTTCGCCGGTCTTGGCATCGATCACCTGGAAATCGATGTTGTCGAGCACCATCTGCTTCACGTCGGCCAGCGTGATGTAGCCGCTGTTGGCCGTGTCGTACAGGCGCCGGTTGGGGTATTTCTTGATCATGCGGACGGCATCGCTCATCAAACGGACTCCCCAAAGTAATGGTGTGAGTATAACCCACTGATTTATCGAACGATTGACTTTCCAGAGGGCTCCCAAACCGCCGTCTTGTGCGGCGCACCAAAAAAGCCTTGACTTGGCGCAAACACGTCCCTACAATTGGGTTTGTGCGGTGCAACAAAGCAGGGCCGATGCGAGTCGGCCCGAAGCGATGCGGCCCCGCGAGCGGTTTCCCGGCAGTGTGATCCGAACCGCTCGAGCACCGGACCCGTACGGCAGACCGTGCCACCCGATGCAGCAGTCCCCGGGCCGCAAGGCGCGAGGGAGCAAGGATCGAGACCGAGACAACCGTCCAACGGACACATTGAAAAGGAAACGCCATGTACAACACGAACGAACAATTCGCCGCCTTCTCCAAGACCAACGTGGCCCAGGCCACCAAGTTCGCCGCGCTCTCGCTCGAGAACGCCGAGAAGCTCGTCAAGTTCAACCTCGGTGCCACCAAGGCCGTGTTCGCCCAGTCGGTCGAAGGCGCGCAAGCCGTCGCCGGCGTCAAGGACGTGCAGGACCTGGTCGCGCTGCGCACCAAGATGGCCGAAGCGCAGATGCAAACCGCGATGGGCTACTCGCGCCACCTGTACGAGATGGCCACGGAAGCCCAGGCGCAGTACTCGGCGCTGGCTGAAGAAGCCTTCGCCGTCTACACGAAGGGCGTGGCTGGTTGGGTCGACAGCGCCAGCAAGTCGGCGCCGGCCGGTTCGGACTCCGCGTTCAACGCGTTCCGTTCGACCATCGCCGCCACCACGGCTGCGTTCGACCAGTTCCAGAAGGCCAGCAAGCAGGTTGTGAGCATCGCCGACGCGAACGTGCGCGCCGCTGCAGCGACCGCGACGAAGGCCACGGCCAAGTCCAAGAAGTAAGGAATCAACGCAAGGCACGACGGAGACTTGTCGACGCCATTGGCGCCCCGGGAACTTGAAACGCCCGCCGCTGTCCCAATGTAGTAGGTGATGTCTCCTTCTGTATCAATGATCTCCTCCTGATTGATACAGCCTTGAAGGCCCCGCGATGCAGATCGCGGGGCTTCTTTTTGGGCGGGCGGAATTAGAGTGTTTCGTCCAATCGGGCCTATTGCCGCGCCTGCGAACACTCGACACTCATGTCCTTGCATACGCGCAGCACCGCGTTCAGCACGAGTGCTGCGGCGTCGGGCTGGTTGCCGACATGCGCCGACGAGATGAGGAGGTGGGTGAGGTTGTCGCCCAGCGGACTCACCTTGATGCCGGCGATCTGTTGGCCGTTGGTGAACTGGACCAGGCGCGCGGCGGCGTCCTCGCGCGTGATCTTCACGCCCTGCGTGTTGTTCTGCACGCCGCGTACGACGGCCGCGTAGACCTTGTCCGCCGGCACCTCGATCATCACGGCGGCCGCATCGTAGTTGGCGCCGCCGGCCTGCGGCGACTGCTGCGACATCTGCTCGACGCGACCCACGACATGGCGGGCCAGCATCACCCATTGCGCGAGTGCGACGTCGGCGGCGAGGGTTGCCGCCAGCGCGACGGCCACCAGCAGCGGTCGAAATGCAATGCGAGTGCGCATCGTTGCTTCCTTAGGTTGAACGCGTTGAAGTCGTGCACCGCGGCGCCGGCGTCACACGCCGCGGACGCCTTGAGATCGACTACCGGCGATTTCCGCCACCCCCGGCGCGGCCTGCAAATCCGCCAGCCCGCGCGCCACTGAACTGCTGCTGGCGCTCCGCGCCCATCGTGCGCGCGGAGCGATCCTGCTCGAGTTGCCCCATGCCTTCAAAGCGGCCGCTGCTGGCGGCGGCACCGGTACCCGCTCGCTGCGTGGCGCCGGCGGCGCTGCCCGCACCTGCTTCGCGTGCCTGGCTGGCAGGCGCACCCGATGCCGTCGCACCGCTGCGCGCGGCCGCGCCTTGCGAACTGCCTGCGGTACCTTGCCCCGCGGCATTCTTCGCGTTGGCCGGCGGCTGCGCCGAGTTCCACGAGCCGTTGTCGTACTTCTGCCAGCCGCTGTCGGTCTTTTTGTAGACGTTGCCGTCCGCCCCGGCGTAGACGTCGCCGCTTGCGGTCTTGACCGCACCCGCGCTGTTGCCGCCTGCACCCGACACGCCCGCGCCCTTGGTGCCGCTGGTGGAGCTGAACGAGCCTGCGGAACCCTGCGCGTTGCTCTGGCTCTGCGTGTGCACGGTCTGGTTCGGGCCGGACACCGTAGTCGAGCCCCAGCGGCCATACGCGTTGCTGTTCTGCTGCGTCGAGCCGGTGCGCCCGGTGTTGGCGTTGTACCAGCTGGCGTTGCCGGTCGCGCCATTCGGCCCGTACGCCGCGCTGCCATGCGCGTAGCTGCCGGTACTGGGGTTGTACGCGGAGAACGCGCCTGCGCCACCGTTGGGACCGTAGATCGCACCGCCTTGCGCATAGGCACCGGTGTTGGGGTTGTAGGCGTAGCCTGCCTTGGCCCCGCCGCCGTAGGGGCCGTAAATCGCGCCGCCCTGCGCCCACGCGCCCGTTGCCGCGTTGTAGTAGGTGGCGCCGGCATACGAGTACGGATACGGGTAGTAGATCGGAATCGGCGCCGGATAGAGATACGGTGGGTAGTAGTACCCGGTGCCGTACACGACCACGCCCGCACTCACGTAGCTCATCGAGTAGCCCGATGTATAGACATACGTGACGGTTTCGGTCGTTGACGCGTAGACCTTGACGTAGGTGACGGCGTAGAGCGGACTCGACGGCGGAATCGTGTAGATCACCGGCGGCACGCTGGCCGCCAGCACCCACGGTCCGGTCGGTGCGGGCGCGGTGAACCACGCGCCCTGCCAGACGGCGAAATAGTTGTTGTCGACCTTGATGACCGCATACGACGTGTTGACCGCGTACTGCATCGGCGTGCCGGCGATGGGCTCGAAGCGCGGCGGCCCCGCGAAGGCCACGTCCAGTTTGGCCGTGGCGCGAGCGAGCGTGCCCTGCTGCGGAATCTGTGCTTCGCGCACGGCCTGCTGCGCCTGCGGCGTGCCGGGCACCGACACCAGCACGAAGCCGCGCGGTCCATTGGCGGGAATGCGTGCGAAGTCGGGCGGCAGGCTGGTGGTGGCAAACGTCCATGGGCCTTCCGGTCCAGGCGCCGCAAACCATCGTCCCGAGACCAGGTAGTAGAGGCGGCCGCTGGCCGTGTCGCGAAACAGCGCGGCGTCGGTATTGCTGGCGTACTGCAGCGTGGTGCCGGGAATGGCCACCATCTGCGGCGCGCCGCTGGTGACGATGATCGCGGCAGGCGTGGTCGACACGAATACGGTGGGCGTATCCGCAACGTTCATCGCGCGTCCGGGAATGGCTTCGCGCACCTTGGCGAAGTCGGCGTCGGCCGGCAGCGCATTGAAGGCCGCGGGCAACCGGCCCGCCGGCATCCACGGCCCCTTGGCATCGGGGGCGGCCAGCCAGCCGCCGTTGACGAGCAGAAACCACGTTTTCGACGTCGTGTCCTGGAACACGTCCCAGTTGGTGTTGATGGCCACAGCCAGCGTCGTGCCCGTGACAGGCACGGTGACCGGTTCACCGTCGAAGACCACGAGGCTTGCCGGGCGCTGGCTCACGAAGATCCGCGGCGGCGTGTTGTCGAGTGCCACGTCGGGTGGCGGCGCCACCGGCTTCGCGCCGTCGCTCAGCACGATCGCATCGAGCGGCACGCGCTTCACCGGCAGCGCGGTCACAGCGGCGCGGATGCGCTCCTCGAATTGCGCGGCCTGCGCGTTATCGACGGAGGGAAACCGCGTGGCCACCAGCCGCGGCTGGCTCAGCGCAACCGTGCGCGTGGCCATGTCGGTATCCGTTGCAAACGACACGTCGATCGTACCCATGATCGGTGCGGGGGCGCCGACCGGCGTGAGGCCGACTGCCACCCGCGCGTTCAGCGTCTGGTGGTCGGGCCAGCTGATCACCTGCGGCTGATACACGATCGCGCTGCCATTCGGCGTATCGACCGCATGCGGCCACTTTTCAGATGCGGGCAACGCAGTGGGTGTAGCCGCCCGCGGCGCGGCGGCGGGCGCGGCAGCAGCACTGCCACCGCTCACCGCACGCAACGCTTGCGCGCACGTCGGCGAGACGCGGTCGACGTTTTGCTTGAGGCACGACAGGGCGGCGGCGCCGCCGGTCGGAACGCCGACGCAACTCGCCTGGAAATCGGCGCGGCAGGAGGCACGGATGGCGCTTTGCTGCGCCGGTGTTGGCTGTTGCGCCGACGCATGCACCGCGGTCAGCGTAGTCAGCGCCAGCAGCACGCCATTGCGCATGCGCCGCAATTGCATCTGGAATTCGATCATCGTTCGCTCCCCTCGCAGCGCAGGGGCACCATCGCCATGCGCAGATTCGTCGACGGGCGCTGGTGGCGCCCGTCGAATCTTTCAGAACATGTGCTGGCCGCCGTTGATCGCGATGTTGGCGCCGGTGAGGAAGGCCGCCTCCTCGCTCGAGAGGTACGCCACGAGACCCGCGACTTCCTCCGGCTTGCCCAGGCGTCCCATCGGAATCTGCGGAATGATCTTCGAGTCCAGCACTTCCTTCGGGATGGCCATCACCATCTTGGTGCCGATATAGCCCGGCGAAATGGTGTTGGACGTGACGCCCTTGCGTGCATATTCGAGCGCCAGCGCCTTGGTGAAGCCGTGCATGCCGGCCTTGGCGGCCGAATAGTTGGTCTGGCCGAAGGCGCCCTTCTGGCCGTTGACCGACGAGATGTTGATGATGCGGCCCCAGCCGCGGTCGGCCATGCCGTCGCACACCTGCTTCGTCATGTTGAAGCATGAGTCGAGGTTGGTCTTGATCACCGCGTCCCAGTTGGCCTTATCCATCTTCTTGAACGTCATGTCGCGCGTGATGCCGGCGTTGTTGACCAGGACGTCGACCGGACCGACTTCGGCGGCAACTTTTTTCGCGCACGCGGACGCGGATTCAAAATCGGCAACGTCGCACGGGTAGGCCTTGAACGACAGTCCCTGCTTCTGCATCGACTCGAGCCACTCCGCCGCCTTGGTGTTGCCGGGCGAATACGTGGTGACCACCGTGTAGCCCAGCGCGGCCAGCTTGATGCAGATGGCCTCGCCCAGTCCGCCCATGCCGCCCGTGACCAGCGCGACGCGATGTTTGTCCATTGCCATCGTTCTTCTCCTCCGTTGGATTATTGTATGGATGCCATTGCGGGTACGACGTGATGTTTCACGCGCGCTCGACCGCGAGCGCCACGCCCATGCCGCCGCCGATGCACAGCGACGCCAGGCCTTTCTTCGCATTGCGCCGGCCCATCTCATGCAGCAGCGTGACCAGCACGCGGCAGCCCGACGCGCCGATCGGATGTCCGAGCGCGATCGCGCCGCCGTTGACATTGATCCTGCTGGTATCCCAGCCCATTTCCTTGTTGACGGCGCACGCCTGGGCGGCGAAGGCCTCGTTGATTTCCATCAGGTCGAGGTCGGCGGCCTTCCAGCCAGCCTTCTCGAGGCAGCGTCGCGATGCCGGCACCGGCCCCATGCCCATGATGGCGGGATCCACGCCGGACGACGAGTAGGCCCTGATCGTGGCGAGCGGCGTCAGGCCCAGTTGCTGCGCCCGGGCCGCGGTCATCACCAGCACGGCCGCGGCGCCGTCGTTCAAGCCGGAGGCGTTGGCGGCGGTGACCGAACCGTCCTTGGCGAACGCGGGCTTCAGGCCCGCGATGCCGTCGAGCGTGGTGCCGTTCTTGATGAATTCGTCGGCGGCAAATGCCACCGGATCGCCCTTGCGCTGCGGAATCAGCACCGGCACGATCTCGTCGACGAACTTGCCCGCCTTTTGCGCCGCCTCGGCCTTGTTCTGGCTGGCCACGGCGAACTCGTCCTGCTGCGCACGCGTGATGCCGTGCTTCTTCGCGACGTTTTCGGCGGTGACGCCCATGTGGTACTGGTTGTAGACGTCCCACAGGCCGTCGACGATCATCGTGTCGGTCAGCTTGGCGTCGCCCATTCGGAAACCGTCGCGCGAACCCAGCAGCACGTGCGGCGAGGCGCTCATGTTTTCCTGGCCGCCGGCCACCACGATGTCGGCGTCGCCGCAGCGCACGGCCTGTGCGGCGAGCATCACCGCTTTGAGGCCCGAGCCGCAGACCTTGTTGATCGTCATCGCGGGCACGCTATCGGGAATGCCTGCCTTCAGCAGCGATTGCCGCGCCACGTTCTGGCCGCTGCCTGCGGTGAGCACCTGGCCCAGGATCACCTCGGACACCAGATCGGGCGCCACGCCCGCGCGGGCCAGCAGGGCGCGGATCACAGTGGCGCCGAGTTCTGGCGCGGGCACCTTGGCCAGCCCGCCGCCGAATTTTCCGATGGCCGTGCGCAGCGCGCCGACGATGACGATGTCACTCATGAACCGTTCCCCCGATACCGTCCGCGGCGACATGCGCGGAACGCGATACCTTCATCTTAGCGCAGCGGCGCCGGGCGCCGCACGGGGCGCGGCGATTCGCCACGGCGTGACCGGACGCCGGCGTCAGGCCTTGGCCTGGACATAGCGTCCCGGTGCCGGGTCGAGGGTGGGGAAGCGCCCGTTGCCGGCTGCGACAGGGGCCGCGCGCTGCGGGCCGGCGCGCGCCGCGAGCCATGCGGACCAATGCGGCCACCAGCTGCCCGGGACGGACTCCGCGCGTTCAAGCCAATCCTCGGGAACATCCGTGAGGAGGTCGTTGGTCCAGTAGTTGCGCTTCACCGGCACCGGCGGATTGACCACGCCGGCAATGTGCCCCGATGCGCCCAGCACGAACGTGCAATCTCCGCCCAGCAGCGCCGTGCTCTTGTACGCCGAGCGCCAGGGCACGATGTGGTCTTCGCGCGACGCGTAAATGTAGGTCGGCACGACCACGCGGTGCAGGTCGACCGTGGAACCGGCCATCGTCAGCGCGCCGCGTTCGCGCAGCCGGTTGTCGAGGTAGAGGTTGCGCAGGTAGTAGGCATACATCGGGCCCGGCAGGTTGGTGGAGTCGCCGTTCCAGTACAGCAGGTCGAACGCCGGCGGCGTCTCGCCCTTGAGGTAGTTGCCGACCACGTAATTCCAGATGAGGTCGTTGGCGCGCAGGCTGGCGAACGCATTGGCGAGATCGGCGCCCGGTACGCGCTGGCCGGCCAGCAGTTGCGCTTCCCGCGATTCCAGGAACTCGCGCGTGACGTACACGCCGATCTCGCCGGGATCAGCGAAGTCGAGCATCGTCGTCAGCAGCGTCGCGCTGGCTACGGACGTGTCGCGGCGCGCGGCCAGCACGGCCAGCGCGGAGGCGAGCAGCGTGCCGCCGACGCAGAAGCCCAGGGCGTTGACCTGCCTGCTGGCGCCGACGTCCTGCGCCACGCGCAGCGCGCGGATGACGCCCTCCTCGATGTAGTCATCCCACGTAAGGCCACCCAGCGACTCGGGGACGTTGCGCCAGGACACGAGAAACACCGTCTGGCCCTGCGCCACCGTGTGGCGGACGAACGAATTGGCCGGCTGCAGGTCGAGGATGTAGTACTTGTTGATGCAGGGGGGGATGATGACCAGCGGCCTCTTGTGCACGGTGGGCGTCGTGGCGTCGTACTGGATGAGTTCGATCAGGTCGTTGCGAAAGATGACGCGTCCCGGCGTCAGCGCGAGATTGCGGCCGACGGCGAACGCGGCCTCGTCGGTCATCGTGATGCGGCCGCGCTCGGTGTCTTCGGCCAGGTTGCGCAATCCCTGCACGACGCTGGCGCCGTCGGTGGCGATGGCGCGGGCCAGCACGTCGGGATTGGTGGCGGGAAAATTGCTGGGCGCAATCGCATCGAGGTATTGCCGGGTGGCGAATTCGAGGCGCTGGCGTTCGGCCGCGGGCACAGGCGCCAGGCGGGTCATGCCGCGGCAATACTCGGCGTAGAGGAGGTACCACTGCTTGACGAGCGCGTAGTACGGCTGGTCGCGCCACGCCGCCGAGCTGAAGCGGCGGTCGCCCGGCAACGGTGCAATCACTTCCGGCACGGCTGCGCCGATGCCGGCATCGACCGTGGCGTGCAGCAGTGCTTCCACCTGCGGCGCCAGCCGTGCGTTGAGCGCCGCAAGCGCCGCGGGATCGAAGGTTGCGGGTGCCGCCGCACCGGTCGGCAGCGCGGGCATGGCCGGCGCGCTCCACCACTGCGCCCACAGGCGCTGCGCCTCTTCCCAATGCGTCTGCAGTGCCGGCCAGGTGGCGGGGTCGCGCATGTCGAGAGGTGCCATGTTCGGGTCGCGGAAGTCGGGCATGTCGTGGACACGACACGCGAGTCGCCGATGGTATCGTGACCGCGCAACTTCCTCAACACGCGGGACTGCGCTGCCGCGTCAGTGCGCGAGCAGGAGGTGCGTGCTGCCGATGCTGGCGACACCGAGCACGATGAATGCCATCTGCTTGGCGGTCTCGAGCGGCTCGGGACGGCGATGCAGGCTCGGAATCAGGTCGGCCACGGCCACGTACAGAAGGCTGGCGGCGGCCACGGCCAGTACTGTCGGCAAAGCGTTCTGCAGATCCGCCAGCGCGAAGTACCCGGCAAGCGCGCCGATCAGCGTGGCGAATCCGGTCGCGATATTGAACGCGAAGGCGCGCCGCCGCGAAAACCCGGAGTGAATCAGGATCGCGAAGTCGCCCACTTGCTGCGGCACTGCGTGCGCGACGATTGCAATGGTGGTGGCGACACCAAGCCGCACGTCGGCCAGGAAGGCCGCGGCAATCACCACGCCGTCACAGAAGTTGTGCACGCTGTTGCCGATCAGGATCATGAGTCCGGAGCGCCCGCCGTCGTCGTGACCGTGCCGGTGCGCGTGCAGCGCGTGGTCGTGCTCGGACTCGTCGACGTCGTCGCGGTGCTCGGCGTGGCCGTGCGAGTGCCGCCACAGCACCATCTTCTCCAGCAGGAAGAACGCCAGAAGGCCGCACAGCACGGTGACCATCACGCGCTCGGGGCTGCCGGCTTCAAGCGCGTGCGGCAGGAGCTCGATGAACACCGCGCCCAGCAATGCACCCACGGCAAAGGACACCAGGCGCGATATCGCACTGACCCCGAGCGCGAGCGTGACCGCCGCAGCGAGCGTCGACAGTACGCCGCCGGCGAGCGCGGCAATCACGGTGTAGGCGAGTGGAGTCACGAGGTGGGTGATCGAAGCGACCACGCCCGCCGCGTTTTCGGGGCTGCGATGGGCCGGCGCAACGGCTGCAAGACGGCATTATAGCGTCGCGGGTGTCGCAGGCTTCAGCGGCCGAGGCGGCCTGCGCCTGCCGCTCGCTCGCGTGGCACAATCGATGCATGAACCTGCGCGGTCACACTCCGATCATTGCGGTCGTGCTGCTGGCTGCAGTGCAGGCCCCGTCGCTCGCGGCAAAGGCACAAGCTGCGCCCATAGCGCGGGCCGAGGTGCAGATCGCCGTGTGCGCGCCGCTCCCTGCCGTCGTGGCGGCGCTCAAGCTGCGGGCGCCGGGGCCGGTGACCACCACCTGGCTGTTCGACGACCCGCAATTGAGCCTGCTGCAGCGCGGCCTGCGGCTGCGGCTGCGCGTCGACGCGGGCAGCGCCGACCTCACGCTGAAGGTGGCCGATCAGGATTGCGCGCGGCTTCCGGCTACGGCGATTCCGGCAGGGCAGGGCAAGTGCGAGATGGACATGCACGGCGCGACGATGACTGGGGCGGTGTCGCTGTCGCAGCCGCTGTCGCGGGCGCGCGCGGATGCGCTGGTGGCCGCCGCGACGCGCGTGCAGGACGCGCTGTCACCGGCGCAGGTCAATTTTCTGCGCGATGTGGAACGCGGCGGACCGCTGCCGAACACCTTGCTGCCGCTTGGACCGTTGTCGATCACCTCGCAGCAGGCGGCCGATCGCAGCTTCGCCGTGGATGTCACGACGCTGCCTGGTGGCGAGCAGTATCTCGAAGTCACGCGCAAGGTGCGCGTCGAGGAGGCCGAGCAGACGCGGCATCGCCTCGAGCAGGCGCTCGCGCGCGCGGGCGTGGCGCTGTGCGCCGATCAGGCGGGGCAGGCGGCGGTCAAGATGCGGAAGCTGCTGCCGGCGGCGGTTCGCTGACGTCAATGCGCGATCGACGGTGCTTTCCGGCTGACCGAAGCTGCGGCACGCCGGCCGGTCCGGCTGGAGGCGCTTGCGCGTGAGTTGAAGCGTCATGGTGCCGGCAGGCCGCGCCGGCGGTCGCGGTACCGTTTTCCAGTTGAAGTCGGGGCCAAATCGACGGCCCCTCCAATTCAACTTGAAAACGGTCCCCCGCCCGCCAGCGCGGCCCGAGTCCGGGCGATGCGATCGGGTGCGCGGATACTGTGACTGTGACTGTGACTGTGACTGTGGCTACGCACGCGGCGCGAGCCATGCGACCAGCGCCATGCGCCCTGCCTTGGGGTCGCGACGATAGGAGTGGAATCTTGCGGCTTCGGTGTGCGTGCACCATGGCCCACCGGCGATGTCGGCGAGGCCCGCGCGCGTGAGCCGCGCGCGCGCCAACCCCGGCAGGTCCGCCATCCATTTACCGGCGCGGAGCGGCTTGAAGTAGGCGTTCGCCGTGGGGTCGTCGCCGCAGTAGGCCGCATACACGTCCGCACCGACTTCAAACGCCTGCGGTCCGATGGCGGGGCCGATCCACGCCACGATTTCGGTTGCGGGAACCTGCATGGCCGCCACCGCACTTTCCAGCACGCCGCCGGCCAGCCCGCGCCATCCGGCATGCGCCACGGCGAGCACCGTCGCGGCACGGTCGGCCAACAGCACGGGCAGGCAGTCGGCGGTGCGCACGGTCAGCACGGTGTCTGTCGTGCGGGTGACGGCGGCATCGGCCATGGGCGGTACGGCGGGCGGCGTCACGATCGTGACGGCCTCGTTGCCGTGCACCTGGTGCAGCCACACCGGGTCGGCCGGCAGCAGTTCGCGCAGGCGTCGCCGGTTCTCGGCGATGGCAGCCACGTCGTCGGCGGGACCGGGCCGCGCCGCTCCGATGTCGAACGCCGCGGCGGCGCCGGTGGAAACGCCGCCATGGCGGGTGGTGAAGAACGCGCGGACGCGCGAGGGTCCCGCCCACTCCGGCACGATCCAGTCGAGTCCGCGGGCCGCCAGCATTTCATCCAATCGTGCCGTCATCGCAGTTCACGTCCTTGCAGGTGAAGCGCATGCGCAGCCGTCGCCGGGAGCCATGGTCACCCGGCGACCAACGGCGTGCGTGCCGCGCGCAGTACATCGACCAGGGCGTTCAGGTCCTCCGGCGGTGCACTGGTCCATTCCATTGGCGCGTGCGTAACGGGGTGGAGGAGGCCCAGCCGCTGCGCGTGCAGCGCCTGCCGCGCGAAGGCGAGCGCGGCAGGCGGCAGCGCCGGCGTGCGGCCGCGGGTGGCGCGGTACGTCGGGTCGCCGACCAGCGGATGACCGATGGCGGTGAGGTGAACGCGGATCTGGTGCGTGCGCCCGGTCTCGAGACGGCAGCGCAGCAACGTGGCGACACCGAAACGCTCGACGATTTCCACGTGGGTGCGCGCGGGCTTGCCTGCGGTGACCACCGCCATCGATGTCCGCTGCACGGGATGGCGGCCGATCGGCGCGTCGATGGTGGTGGCGCGCTTCAGGTCGCCGTGCACCACCGCCAGGTATTCGCGCTTGACCGTGTGCGCGGCCAGTTGCCGGACGAGATCGGTTTGCGTCAATACCGTCCTGGCCACGACCATCAGTCCGCTGGTGTCCTTGTCCAGCCGATGCACGATGCCGGCGCGCGGCAACGTGGCGAGCGCGGGAGCATGGTGCAGGAGCGCGTTGAGCAGGGTGCCCGCGCGGTTGCCGCTGCCCGGATGCACGACGAGGCCGGCCGGCTTGTTGATCACGAGCAGCGCGTCGTCCTCGAACACTACGGCGATGGCGATGTCTTCCGGGCGATCGGGCAGCGGTTGCGCGTCCGCGCCTTCGGTGACCACGACAGCCTCTCCGCCGTGCACCCGGAAGCGCGGCTCGAGGATGGTCTTGCCGTCGACCGCGACCTGTCCGGCCTCGATCCATGCCTTGAGGCGCGTGCGCGAGTGCTGGGGCAGCAGCAGCGCCAGCGCCTGGTCGAGCCGCTGCCGCGCGGCGCCGGCCGGGGCGGTGAACAGGTGGCGGGGCGGACCTGGGGGCGGCAGCGGAGGGGACTGTGGCGGCATGCGGTCGGCTATAATCGGGGGTCAGGAAACGTCACGATGAAACGAAGCTTCCCCATGCCGTCATTTTTCCGCGCCGGATTTGCCGTCGCCTGCATCGCGTTGCTGGTTGCCGGCTGCGGGCTGCTGCCCGAGGTCAAGGAGGAAACCGCAGGTTGGTCCGCCGACCGCCTGTACAAGACCGCGCACGACACGATGCTCGAAGGCAATTATATACGGTCGATCAAGCTCTTCGATCAGCTCGAGGCGCGCTTTCCCTACGGCCGCTACGCGCAGCAGGCCATCCTCGAGTCGGCATACGCCAACTGGCGCGGCGGCGAGCAGGCCGCGGCCATTGCCGCCACCGAGCGCTTCATCCGCACCTATCCCAATCACGCCAACGTCGACTACGCCTACTACCTGAAGGGCCTCGTCCATTTCCGGGAAGACCAGGGCATCCTTGGCTACGTCTACGAACTCGATCTGGCGGAGCGCGATCCCAAGGAGATGCGCGCATCGTTTGCCGCCTTCAAGGAGTTGACCACGCGCTTTCCCGACAGCACTTACTACCAGGATTCGATCGCGCGGATGAGCTACTTGAGCAACGCGATGTCCACCTACGAGGTCAATGTCGCGCGCTATTACTACCGCCGCGGGGCTTACGTCGCCGCGGTCAACCGGGCGCAGGGATCGCTGGTCAATTTCCCGCGCACGGCCGCCAACGAGAGCGCGCTCGAAATCATGAGGAGCAGCTACGAGAAGCTTGGCCTGCCGCAGCTTGCCGGTGACTCGAAGCAGATCCTGGTCAAGACGTTCCCCGAGAGCAAGTACGTCGTCGGCGGCGGCGAAGTCCCCTGGTGGAACTTCTGGGAGCGCAACATCGAACGCAGCCAGGAGAGTTATGGCGTCACGCCCACGCGGCAACTCGCCACCAAGCCGTGGTGGCAGTTCTGGGACTGATGCCGGCTTAAACAAAGGGGTCAGGGTCGAATTGATCGTTTGGCAGTCGCGACCACATCGGCGCGCATCGCCGATCAAATCGACCCTGACCCCATTGTTTAAGTGCTCTCCGCCGCTTCCCGCAATTCGCGCAGGAACGCCACGGCGTCGGCGGCCTCCCGTGTGCGCCGCATCGGCGGCAGGCTTTGCCAGATGCGCTTGCCGTACGGCTTGTCGGTCAGGCGCGGATCGCAGATCGCCAGCACGCCGCGATCGGTCTCCGTACGGATCAGGCGCCCGGCGCCTTGCTTCAGGCTGATCGCTGCCTGCGGTAGCTGCCACGCCATGAACGGATTGCCGCCTTCGGCCTTCAGCCGGTCGAGGCGCGCGGCCAGCAGCGGATCGTCGGGCGGCGCAAACGGCAGCTTGTCGATCACCACCAGCGACAGTGCATCGCCCGGCACATCGACACCCTCCCAGAAACTGGCGCTGCCCAGCAGCACTGCATTGCCCAGTTCGCGAAAGCGCACCAGCAATTCCGAGCGTGAACCTTCGCCCTGCACCAGCAACGGAAATTCGTGGCCGTCGCGCGCAAAGGCTTCCACGAGGCGCTCGCGGGCGCGCGCCAGCGCCCGCAGCGACGTGAACAGCATGAACGCGCGTCCGCCGCTTGCCGCGAGCAACGGCAAGGCGGCATCGACGACGGCGTCGGTGTGTTCCTGCGAATTGGGCGCGGGCAGGTTGCGCGGCACGTAGAGCAGCCCCTGCGTCGGATAGTCGAACGGGCTGTCCCACGCGCCGGTTTGTGCGGCATCGAGGCCCATCTGGCCCGTGTAGTGCGAAAAATCGCGGCCCACCGCAAGTGTTGCCGACGTGAAGATCCAGGCGCGCGCCGTGGTCTCCACCTGGCGCTTGAAGAGCGGCGCGATCGACAGCGGCGACGCCTGCAACTGGAAGCCGTTGGCGGTGATGTCGATCCAGCGGATCCATTCCTGCGGCGGATTGCCGTCCTCGCTTTCGACCGCGCCGCCGTCGCGCCAGCGCGCGACCTGCCGCGCGGCCTGCTCGGCGCGGCGCGCCACCAGCGCCAGCTCCTCGCCGCGCTCGGCGAAATGCCCGAGTTCGGTGGCCAGCCGGTCGAGCGTGGCGGCCAGGCCATCGAGCGCTTCGCTGAAGTCGGGACGCTGCGCGATCACGTCGCGCGCAATCTTGCCGGGCACGTCGCCGGCAGCGAGTCGCAGCTTGCGCACGGCGGGCCCCAGGTCCGCCGCCGAGTCGGGCAGGTCGGGCACATCGCGGGCGGTGGTGCGCGCGGCAATTTCGGCATCGCGCGCAAGCTCCGCCAGCTGCCCGGCGCCCACCTGCTCGCCGAAAAACAATGTGGCGGTGTCCGGCAGCTGGTGCGCCTCGTCGAGGATCACCGTGTTGCAGTTGGGCAAAAGCTCCGACACGCCTTCGTCGCGCAGCACGATGTCGGCGAAGAACAGGTGGTGATTGACGACAACGATGTCGGCTTCGAGCGCTTCCTTGCGCGCCTTCAGCACGAAGCAGTCGCCGTGGTATGCACAGTTCTGGCCGAGGCAGTTGTCGCGCGTGGAGGTGACGAGCGGCCAGATCGATGCGTGCTCCGGCACGTCGGCCAGTTCGGCGCGATCGCCGCGCTGGCTGGCGCGCGCGAACGCGATGATCTTGGGCAGGTAGCGTGCGTCGTCGCGCGACGGCAGGCGATCCTCGTGCGACGCGCGTTCGAGATGGTGATGGCAGACGTAGTTGCTGCGGCCCTTGAGCAGCGCGACGGTGACCGGCACGGCCAGCGCGTCGCGCACCATCGGCAGGTCGCGCTCGAACAGCTGGTCCTGCAGCGTCTTGGTGCCCGTGGACACGATGACCTTGCCACCGTACAGCAGCGCGGGGACGAGGTAGGCAAAGGTCTTGCCGGTGCCGGTGCCGGCTTCGGCCACCAGCTGGCCGCGGTCGGCAATGGCGTGCGCAATGGCCTGCGCCATCGCGAGCTGCTGCGGGCGGAACCGGAAGCCGGGAAGCGCATGCGCCAGCGTGCCCCCATCGTTGAAGATGGCAGCCAGCGCGCTGTCCTGCACGGACGGCACGGCGGCAGCAGGCAGCGCCGGCGCGGCGGCGGCCGGATCCGGTGCGACTTGCGCGTTCAGTTGGGCTTGGCCTTGGGCTTGGCCGGGGCCTTGACCTTGCCCGACGCGACAGCGCTGTCGGGCGCCGTCTCGAACCCGAGCCGCACGCTTTCGATGCGGTAGCTGAGCTCGTCGTAGATCCTGTTGACGCGATCCTGGTAGGCGTCATCGGCCTCGCCGGCCTTCCAGCGCAGGCTGACCATCGCATCGAGCCAGAACTGCTGCAGCGAGCGCAGGCTCTCGATGGCCTCGTTCCACGGTGTGGCCTCCTTCAAGGCCGCCTGATACGGGCGCGTGATGTTGATCTTCTGCTTTTCCACGCAGTATTCGCTCTTGGCGCCGTTGACGCCTTCCTGCGCCTTTTGGTACCCGAACTCGATGATCTCGATGCCCTTGACGTGGCGGCACATCGTGTAGAGGTGGGTGACCGCGTCGAGATAGCAGTCGAGGCCCGTCCGGTCGTTGTTGGGGCAGATGTACGGGCTGCCGGGCTGGAACTTCTGCGCGGCGGCCGCCGGCACGCCTCTCCCGGCGGCGAGGACGGCAAGTGCGGCAAGAACGATGAACAGGCGGACGAGCATGGCGAATCCCGCGAATGGACAAGGAAGTTGCCAATGCTACCGCGCGCGGACGTGCGGCGGGAAGTCGGACGAACGTTGTAGTCCGCCCGGGGCCAGCCGGATGCCTAGATCGTGACGCCGCCCGAGACCTCGATCACCGCGCCGTTGATGTACGACGCTTCGTCGGAGGCCAGCCAGGCGTAGGCATTGGCGATTTCCTCGGGCTGGCCCAGGCGGCCCATCGGCACCTTGTCCTCGATCATCTTCAATACTTTTTCGGGCATCGCCGACAGGATCGGCGTTTCGATGTAGCCCGGACAGATCGCGTTGGCGCGGATGCCCTTGCTGCCCAGTTCGCGCGCCCACGTCTTGACCATGCCGATCACGGCAAACTTGGTGGCGGCGTAGTTGGTCTGGCCGAAGTTGCCATAGATGCCGACGATCGACGAGGCATTGAGGATGCATCCGGAGTTCTGCGCGAGCATGATGTCGACGACGGCCTTCGTGCAGTTGTAGACGCCCTTCAGGTTGACGTCGATCACGCGGTCGAACTGGTCTTCGCTCATCTTCTTGAACTGCGCGTCCTGGACAATGCCGGCGTTGTTGACCAGCGTGTCCACGCGGCCCCATTTCGCCATCACGCCTTCGACCATCTTGGCGATGCTGACCTTGTCGGTGACGTCCACGCGGAAGCCCACGGCTTCACCGCCGGCGGCCTTGATCATCTCCACTGTGGAAGCCACGGCGGCATCGTTGATGTCGCAGACGACGACCTTGGCGCCTTCCTTGGCGAACTTGATCGCGGTGGCCTGGCCGATGCCCTGTGCGGCGCCGGTGATGATCGAGACTTTCCCCTGAAGACGCATGAGTTTTCCTTTGTGGTGCCGGAAGCCGCCGCGCCGGACGTCCGGACACGGGCTCAACCATCGGACTATAGCCCTAAATGGTGCATTGCACAAGAGCGGTGCCGCAATGAATCCAGGCCGTTGGTTAGTAACCGCTGACTTTGATTTATTGTCTTAAAAACAGGTGGTTAAAGAATTAGAATCTGCGCGGGCGGGGCGTGCGGGAG
>JANNYI010000607.1:0-4885 GCA_031410015.1 Betaproteobacteria bacterium
CTTGGCGAGGCGCCTCGACCCCCCGGTCCGTCACATTGCCCCTGTAGGCGCGGCTTCAGCCGCGCGCAACGCCGGGACGAGCCGGGGCCGCCTCTGACGCGACAATCCCCTGCCGGCAAAACGAGGATCGCGACGTGGCGTGGGGGACCGCTTTCAGGGTCAATTGGAGGGGTCGTCGATTTGACCCCGACTTGACCCGGAAAGCGGTACCGCACGCCGCGGCGCCGGCATGGCTGAACCCGCACGCCGTCGCGCCGCCACATCGGAAGCACCCGGACGCAACAGAAACGCTGCTGTCGACCCGTAACTGACCGCGGGTCATTGCGGCCTGCCAGAGGGTACGGCTACAATCGCTGTCCCTTGGCGTCAGGACTCATCGCTTGTCCAGTGCAATGCCGCAATCCGCAGGTGCGAACGTGCCCGCGTCTCCCAATGCAGTCGAAATGGCCGGCGTCACGTACGGCTACGATCGCACTCGCGCCGTGCTTTCAGGCATCGACATGTCGATCCCGCGCGGCAAGGTCGTGGCGATCATGGGTGGGTCCGGTTGCGGCAAGACCACGCTGCTGCGCCTGATCGGCGGGCAGATTCGCGCGCAGGCAGGGCACGTGATGGTCGACGGGCAGGACGTGGCAACCCTCGATCGCGACGACTTGTTTGCGCTGCGGCGCAAGATCGGAATGCTGTTCCAGTTCGGCGCACTGTTCACCGACCTCACCGTCTTCGAGAACGTCGCCTTCCCGATCCGCGAACACACCGACCTGCCCGAAGCGCTCATCCGCGACCTCGTCGTGATGAAGCTGCACGCGGTGGGATTGCGTGGCGCGGCCGCGTTGCGCCCGGCCGAACTCTCCGGCGGCATGGCGCGCCGCGTGGCGCTGGCGCGCGCCGTGGCGCTCGATCCGATGCTGGTGCTATACGACGAGCCGTTTGCCGGTCTCGACCCCATCTCGCTGGGTGTCGTGGGCCAGCTGATCCGCCAGCTGAACGATGCGCTCGGCAGCACGTCCATCGTGGTCACGCACGATGTCTACGAGTCGCTGAAGATCGTTGACTACATGTATTTCGTGTCCGGAGGCCGCATCATTGCGCAGGGCACCCCCGCCGAAGTGCGCGCTTCAACCGATCCTTTCGTCCGCCAGTTCGTCGACGGCGAGCCCGATGGCCCGGTGCCGTTCCACTATCCGGCGCGGCCCTATGCCGACGAGTTCAACAGCCGTGTTGCCTAGCGCGCTCGCCAACGGTTTGCGCCGGGTCGGCGCAGGGTCGCGCCAGGCCATTGCGCGGGTCGGCTTCGCCGCCAGGTTCTTCGTGGCCGTGCTGCGGCAGACGCCGACGGCTTTCCGGCGCATCCAGCTCACCTTGCGCGAGGTCTACTTCGCGGGCGTGCTGTCGCTCGTCGTCATCATGGTGTCGGGGCTCTTCGTGGGCATGGTGCTGGGCCTCCAGGGCTACGACACGCTCAACCGCTACGGCGCGGGCGATTCGCTCGGCATTTTCGTCGGACTGTCGCTGGTGCGGGAACTCGGCCCGGTCGTGGCCGGTCTGTTGTTCGCCAGCCGCGCGGGCAGCGCAATCACGGCCGAGATCGGCCTCATGAAGACCACGGAACAATTGTCGGCGATGGAAATGATGGCGGTGGACCCGCTGGCCCGCATCATCGCCCCGCGCTTCTGGGGCGGCGTGATCTCCATGCCGCTTCTCGCCGCCTTGTTCTCGGTGATGGGCGTTTTCGGCGCCTACATCGTCGGCGTGCGTCTCATCGGCGTTGACAACGGCACGTTCTGGGGCAACATGCAGGCGGGCATCGATTTCTGGCCGGACGTCACCAACGGCATCATCAAGAGTTTCGTGTTCGGCATCGCCGTCAGCCTCATCGCCGTGTTCGAGGGCTTCGACGCCAAACCCACGGCCGAGGGCGTGTCGTCGGCCACCACGCGCACGGTCGTCGGCGGGTCGCTCGCCATCCTTGCGCTCGACTTCGTCCTCACCGTCTTCATGTTCCGCGGGATCGGCTAGTCGCCGATGCCGCACCGGGGAATCGCACCATGAATCGTTCTACCATCGACCTCTGGGTCGGCATCTTCGTCACCATCGGCGTGGGTGCCATCGTGTTCCTTGCCCTCAAGGTGGGCAACCTGACGTCGCTCAGCGCCCAGCCGAGCTATCGGCTCGAGGCGCGCTTCGACAACATCGGCGGGCTGAAGCTGCGGGCGCCGGTCAAGGCGGCCGGTGTCGTCGTGGGTCGCGTGGCCGGCGTCACCCTCGACCCCAAGACCTACGAGGCCGTGGTCGCGCTCAACGTCGACAAGGGCTACGAATTCTCCAAGGACACGATTGCGTCGATCCTCACCTCGGGCCTCCTGGGCGAGGTCTACATCGGCCTCGAGGCGGGGGGCGATCCGCAGATGCTTGCCGCCGACGCGCGCATCGCCAAGACGCAGTCGGCGGTCGTGCTCGAGAAGCTGATCAGCCAGTTCATGTTCGACAAAGCGTCGTCTGGGAGCACCAAGTGAGGCGAACCATTGACATGCGACGCACGCTCGGCCTGCTGATGGTGGCCGGCACCGTGGCGCTCTCGGGCTGTGCCACCACCGGCGGCGGGCGTGCCTTCGATCCCTTCGAGCCGGTCAACCGCGCGATGTACGCGGTCAACGAGCCGATCGACAAGTATTTCTTCAAGCCGGTCGCGCAGGCGTATGTCGACTATGTGCCATCGATCGTCCGCACGGGGATCAGCAACTACTTCAACAACATCGACGATCTCTTCTCCGCGGTCAATGGACTCCTGCAGGGCAAGCTCGACAAGGCCGGTCACGACATGGGACGTGTCATGATCAACACGTTCCCCGGCATCCTTGGCCTGATCGACGTTGCGTCCGACCTGGGCATTCCGCGGGGCAACGAGGACTTTGGCCAGACTTTCGGCTATTGGGGCATCCCGCAGGGCCCGTACCTTTTCCTGCCGTTCTTCGGACCGTCCACGGTGCGCGACGGCACGGGCTTCGTGCTGCGCGTGCTGTGGTCGCCCACGACCGAAATTCCGAATGTCGCGTTGCGCAACGTGATCTACGGCCTGGGCGGCGTCGACATACGCGCCCAGGCGCTGGGCGCGACCTCGCTGATCGACGAGGCCTCGCTCGATCCGTACACCTTCGTGCGCCGCGCATACCTGCAGCGGCGCGAATACCTGGTCTACGACGGCAGTCCGCCGCCACCAAAGGACGACGAATGAAAACGCTGTTGCCTGCAGGGCGGTGGTTCGCCGCGATGATCCTGATGCTGGTGCTCGCGCCGGTCGCATCGGCGCAGGAGGCGCCCGACGCGATGGTGAAGCGCGTCGCGAACGAAGTGCAGCAGATCGTGAAGTCCGACCCCAAGGTGCAGGCCGGCGATCAGCAGCGCATCCGCGAAGTGATCGAAACCAAGCTCCTGCCCAATTTCGACTTCGAGAAGATGACGGCGCTGGCCATGGGGCGCAACTGGCGGCAGGCCACTCCCGAGCAGCAGAAGCAGCTGATCGACCAGTTCCGCGCGCTGCTCGTGCGCACCTATTCCGGCGCGCTGTCGCAGTATCGCGACCAGGTGATGGACTTCAAGCCGATGCGCGGCGATCCCAACGCCACGGACGTGATGGTGCGCTCGGAGGTCGTCCGCACCGGCCAGGTACCGGTCCAGATCGACTACGGCATGACCAAGACGGCCGGCGGCTGGAAGGTCGCCGACGTGGTGGTGGGCGGCATTTCGCTCGTCACCAACTATCGCGACGAGTTCAACGAGCAGATCAAGAACGGCGGCATCGACGGCCTGATCAAGACGCTCTCGGCCAAGAACCAGGGCCTCAAGTGACACTGGATTCCAGCGGCGCGGAGGGCACGTTTGCCGCCGATGGCGATCGCTGGCGCTTTTCCGGACAGCTGGTCTTCGGCGATGCCGCGGCCGTGTTCCAGGCCATGGAAAAGCTGCCCCTGCCCGCATCCGGGGTCGTCGATTTCGGCGGCCTCGCGCACGCGGACTCGTCGGCACTGGCGGTGCTGCTTGCGCTGAGGCGCCGCGCCGCGGCTGAGCGTGCGCCCATCACCTTCGTCGCAATGCCGGCCGTGCTGACGTCGCTGGCGCGCGTCTACGGCATCGACTCGCTGCTGACACCCTGAAGTTCGCGGCCCGCGCTGCGGGCCTGCGGCGTCGTCCACCCGGTACCGTCATCGCCATGCCAACCGCCGCCGTTGAAATCGTGGATGTGGCACGCCGCTTCGGCGCCGTGCAGGCGCTGGACGGGGTCAGCCTCAACGTGGCGCAAGGCGAGTTCTTCGGTCTCCTCGGCCCCAACGGCGCGGGCAAGACCACGCTGATCTCCATCCTGGCGGGCCTGACGCGGGCGGACCGCGGCAGTGCCAGCGTGCTGGGCCACGACGTGGTGCGCGATTTCCAGGCGGCGCGGCGATGCCTTGGCGTCGTGCCGCAGGAACTGGTATTCGATCCATTCTTCACCGTCCGCGAGACCCTCGAGTTCCAGGCTGGCTACTTCGGCCTGCGCAAGCAGGGGGCGTGGATCGACGAGATGCTGCATCACCTCGACCTCACGGCCAAGGCCAACGCCAACATGCGCGCGCTGTCCGGCGGCATGAAGCGGCGGGTGCTCGTCGGCCAGGCGCTGGTGCACAAGCCGCCGGTGATCGTGCTCGACGAGCCGACGGCAGGCGTGGACGTCGAGTTGCGGCAAAACCTGTGGTCGTTCATCCGCAAGCTCAACACCGACGGGCACACGATCATCCTGACCACGCATTACCTCGAGGAAGCCGAGGCGCTGTGCGGCCGGATCGCGATGCTGAAGGCAGGCAAGGTCGTCGCCCTCGACACGACGAAGAACCTGCTCTCGCGGGTT
>JANNYI010000608.1:0-2556 GCA_031410015.1 Betaproteobacteria bacterium
GGAACGAGAAATTGGACAGGCAGTGGACCTCGGCATACGCGGGCAGCATCCGGCCAGTATACCGTATAAAAAAACGGTATATCAATGCAACGCTGATCCCTGTCAACGGGAAAATTACGGGTTGCGCCCTGCACCATCCCGGGACACCGGCAATTAAGAACGGCTAAGATGGCCGCTCTTTCCTCACGCGTGACGCTTGCGTCCTGCCCAACTCCTGCCCATGCCCGCCATCGCCTTCGACCGCTTCTACCGATATCCCGAGCTCACCGCCTTGCTGCATGCGTTCGCGCAGGAACACCCGCAGCTGGTTGCGATCGAATCGATCGGCAAGAGTTTCGAGGGCCGCGACATCTGGGTGCTGACGGTGACCAACACCGCCACCGGACCCGCCGCCGAGAAGCCGGCGTTCTGGGTGGACGGCAACATCCACGCGACCGAGGTGGCCGCCTCGGCCGCCAACCTCTATTTCCTGCACACGCTCGTCACCGGTTACGGCACCGATGCGGAGATCACGCGCGCGCTCGACACGCGGGCCTTCTACATCTGTCCGCGCATCAATCCCGACGGCGCCGAGTGGGCGCTGGCCGATCACCCGAGGTGGATCCGCTCGAGCACGCGCCCGTACGTGAAGGGCGATCCCGAGCACGACGACCCGGAAGGCCTGACGGTGGAGGACATCAACGGCGACGGCCGCATCCTGCAGATGCGCATCGTCGACCCCAATGGCGTCTGGAAGGCGCATCCGGACGAGCCGCGCCTGATGATCCGCCGCGATCCCACGGAGACCGGCGGCACCTACTACCGCGTGCTGCCCGAGGGCCATCTCGAGAATTACGACGGCTTCACGCTGCGCATCCGCAAGATTCCGCAGGGCATCGATCTCAACCGCAATTTTCCGGGATCGTGGCGCCAGGAGTTCGAGCAGCGGGGCGCGGGCCCGTATCCCACCTCCGAACCCGAGGTGCGCGCGGTGGTCGACTTCATCGTGGACCATCCCAACGTCACCGGCGGCATCGCGTTCCACACGTGGAGCGGCGTGCTGCTGCGGCCGTTCGACAACCAGCCCGACGACGAGATGGATGCCGAGGACCTGTGGGTCTATCAGGCCATGGGCAGGAAGGGCACGGAGCTGACCGGCTATCCCAGCATGTCGGTCTATCACGAGTTTCGCTATCACCCCAAGGAGGTGATCGGCGGCACCTTCGATTGGCTGTACGACCATCTCGGCATCTACAGCTGGGTGGTCGAGATCTGGGCGCCGATGCGCGAGGCGGGCATCACCGATTACAAGTTCATCGACTGGTTCCGCGATCATCCCGCCGCGGACGATCTGAAGATCCTGCGCTGGAGCGATGCCGAACTGGGCGGGCTCGCGCACCAGCCGTGGAAGGCGTTCGACCATCCCCAGCTGGGCGCGGTGGAAATCGGCGGGTGGGATCGCTTCAACGCCTTTTCCAATCCGCCGCTGCCGCGGCTCGAGCGCGAAGTGGCGCGCTTCCCGAAGTGGCTGCTCTGGCAGGCGCTGCTCTCGCCGAAGCTCGAACTCGTGCACGCCGGCGCCGAAGCCACGGGCGGCGGGCACTACAAGGTCACCTTCGTCGTGCAGAACACCGGTTGGCTGCCGTCGTACCTGTCGAAGCGCGCACTGGCGCGCAAGACCGTGCGCGGCGTGACCGCGGAGGTGACGCTACCCGCTGGCGCGACGCTGGTGCAGGGCAAGCCTCTCGTCGAAGTGGGGCAGCTCGAAGGGCGCGCCTACAAGCACACCGGCATCTCGTTCTGGGGCGACCCCAACCTCACCGAGGATCGGGTCAAGGTCGAGTGGGTGGTGCGCGGCAAGCCGGGCGACGTGCTGCATCTCATCGCGCGGCACGATCGCGCAGGCGTCGTGCGCGCGGACGTCACGCTGTCCTGAGCCCCACCTTGCCCCCGGCCGCGCGATGACCTGCGCCGGGCCGCAACGCCGGTGGATCAGGCGTCGTACTTGAAGGACAGCGACACGCGGGCGCGATACGCCACGACCTTGCCGCCCTCGATCTTCATGTCGAGCTTGCTGACTTCGGCGACCCGCAGGTCGCGCAACGACTTTGCTGCAGTTTCGACGGCGTTCTTGGCTGCCGCTTCCCATGACACCTTGCTGGTGCCGATGATCTCCGTCACGCGATAGACGCCGGCTGCTGCATTCTTTTTCTTGGCCATGTGGTTCGCTCCTTGGGGTTTGAGAGGCGCGCAGTCCATTCCTCACGCCTTGCGGAACCCATCATAGTCGTGTTGGTGCGAA
Organism: Betaproteobacteria bacterium; assembly: GCA_031410015.1. Classification (GTDB taxonomy): domain Bacteria; phylum Pseudomonadota; class Gammaproteobacteria; order Burkholderiales; family Casimicrobiaceae; genus VBCG01. The sequence goes on from JANNYI010000608.1 coordinate 2,282, forward strand.
GGGCAAAATTCGGCCATTCCGGCCCACGCGGCAACGAGTCGCAGGCCCGGCAACAGGATGGAGGACGATTTCCCATAAAATGACGGACGTCTCATTCCGCCTTCGCCGGCCCCGCAAGCCGGACCGGACGCGCGACCGCCACCATGCCCAACGCCTTCAAATTTTCCGAATCCCCGTTCGACTGCCTGACGCCGGATGAGCAGAGCCTTGTTCGCAACAGTGTCGACATCGCGTACTTTCGCGCGGGGGAGGCGATCCTCGACCTGGGCGTCAAG
>JANNYI010000609.1:0-15927 GCA_031410015.1 Betaproteobacteria bacterium
TATCTACTGTGTTTCGTTTTCCGCAACCCGGTCGGCGGGGTGTTGGCGTGGCTTCCGCCTCGCGGGCCATGCGCTAATTTTAACCAGCGAGGCTGAAGCCTCGCCTACAGGTTCCAACAGGTTCCAACCTCGGGCTGCGCAATTTCATTCGAATCGGCACGCCTCGCTGAAATCGAGGCGGGGATTGCGCGCGTGCAGCTTCGCCGTGTCGCCATACCCGAGGTTGCACAGGAAGTTCGACTTCCACTTGCCGTCCGGGAAGAACGCCGCGTCCACCTTGGCGTTGTCGAAGCCGGACATCGGGCCGCAATCGAGGCCCAGCGCGCGCGCCGCGAGGATGAAATAGCCGCCCTCGATCGAGCCGTTGCGAAACGCGCTGGTGAGGATGTGATCGGGCTTGCCGACGAACCAGCTGCGCGCATCCGTCACCGGATAGAGCCGCGGCAGGTGCTCGTAGAACTCGAGATCGTAGGCGATGATCACGGTGACCGGGGCGGCCATCGTCTTGTCGGCATTGCCGGGGGAGAGCGCCGGCTTCAGGCGCTCCCGGGCTTCCGGCGTGCGGACGTACACGAAGCGCGCCGGCGATGAGTTGCCCGTGGTCGGGGCCATTTTCACGAGATCGAAGATATCCCGCAACGTCTGCTCGGTGACCGGCGTATCGAGAAAATGGCTGTACGTGCGCGCGGTGCGGAAGAGGGTGTCGAGGGCAGTGGCGGGAAGTGGATTCATCGAGAGCCAGCAGAAGGTCGAAAGGAAGGGCGCCGGTTTCAGCGCCCCCATGAATAGACGACGGTGACGATCACGGTACCCCAGAGCGTCAGCAACACGTTGTTGATCGCATACGGAACCGTGAAGCCCAGGACGAAGACATTGTTGCCGCCGGCCTCCTTCAACGCGTTCAGCGCGGGCGTGGCGGTCTGCGCGCCCGCCAATCCGCCGAGCAGGATCGGCATCGGCATCTTCAGCAGCTTGGCGCCGACGTAGAACCCGAGGAGCTGAGGGACCATCGTGACGATGGCGCCCGCGGCGAACACCGTGAGAAAGTACGAGATCCCGCGCTCGTGCAGCACGGCCACTGCATGCGGACCCGCCGTCAGGCCGACGATGGCGATGAAGACCGTCAGGCCCACATCCTGCAGGATGCGCGTGGCCGAGTCCGGAATGCCGCCAAACAGCGGATAGCGGCTGCGCGCCCATCCGGTGACGAGGCCCACCAGCAGGATCGCGCAGCTGGTGCCCAGGCCGATCGGCACCGCGCCGACGCGGAACGACAGCAGCCCGACGAGGATGCCCACCGTCAGCCCCAGCGCCAGGAACGGCAGGGCGAACCGCGACGGATCCGTATCAATGAAGCCCGAGTGGCGCGCCACGCGCTCGATGTTGGCCAGGCTGCCGACCACGTGCAGCACATCGCCGCGCTGCGGAATCGTGCCGGGCCCAAGTGGAAGGTCGAGCTGGCCGCGGGTGATGCGGGTCAGAAACACGCCGCGTCCGTACTCGACCGCCAGATCGCCGATGCGGCGGCCCGCGACATTGCCGCGCGTGACGACGACCTGCGCCTCTCTGATCGGAAACGCGAGCAGTTCGTGGTCGTCGATCTCGGGGCCGATGCGGGCGTCCGCATCGACCAGCACCGCGCGCCAGGCGCCGAGCGCGAGCATGTCGCCCATCTGCAGGCGCGTGCCGACATTGACGTCGTCGATGAACTGGTCGCCGCGACGGATCCGCTCGATGTAGAGGCGCGCGTCTGCGAACGCTGACTCGAATTCGTTGACCGTTTGACCGTCGAACTCCGGTTGTGTCAGCCGCAGCGCGCGATAGCCGAAGCGCTGATAGGCGAGCTTGCTGTTCGGGCCGTGTCCATCGCCTGCCAATTCGTCCTCGAGTGCCAAGGCCGCGTCGCGCACATTGACGCGCATCAGGAGCGGCGCGGCGGCAACGACGAACAGGATCACGCCGATGTCGCCGAACACGTAGGTGACCGCATCCGCCAGCGGCACGTGCGACGACCACAGCGCCTTGGTGGCGGCATCCACCGGCAGCTCGGCAATCGTTGCCAGCGCGGTGCCCAGCGCAGCCGACTGCGTGAGGCCGCCCGAGGCCACGCCGGCTGCCGTCCCCGGGTCGAACTTGAACACCCACGCGACGGCCAGCGCGGTGATGAGCCCCGAGATCGACACCACGAGGGCGAGGCCGATCTGCGGCAGCGCCTCCTTCTTGAGGCCCGCGAAGAACTGCGGTCCGGTGGAGTAGCCGATTGCAAACAGGAACAGGTCGAAGAAGGCCCACTTCAGGAGGTCGGGGATCTCCGGCGTGAACAGGATGCCGAGGACGAGGCCGGCGATCAGCGTGCCCACCACAGTGCCGAGCCCGATGCCCTTGATGTGGACCCGGCCAAGCAGGAAGCCCAGCACGATCGCCACAAAGATGGCGAGTTCGGGGTGGGCGTGCACGATCCTGGTGGTTTCCGTCATCATGGCATCGTCGGCGCGGCACGCCGACAGTTGAGGGGGTGACGCAGTCTACCGAAGCCAGCCGCAGGTGGCGCGTGTGACAGGCCATTGACCCACGTTATCGTGGATATTGGCATAATGAATTGGACGGTGCCATGGGGCCGAAGGCAGGATGGGGTCGATGTTGGAGGTCGCGGCCTCCGGCGGATGGCAAAGACGCGTTTAAACGAGGAGAGCACGATGAAGAATCTCAAAGGCACGAAGACCCACGACAACCTGAAGGCTGCGTTCGCCGGCGAATCGCAGGCCAACCGCCGCTACCTGTATTTCGCAAACAAGGCCGACGTGGAAGGCCAAAATGACGTCGCGGCGCTGTTCCGCTCGACCGCGGAAGGCGAGACGGGGCATGCGCACGGCCACCTCGATTACCTGGCCGTGGTGGGCGACCCGGCCACGGATCTGCCGATCGGCTCTTCGCGCGACAATCTCAAGGCCGCTGTGGCCGGCGAAACGCACGAATACACCGACATGTATCCGGGCATGGCCAAGGCCGCGCGGGACGAAGGCTTCGAGGAGATCTCGGATTGGTTCGAGACGCTGGCCAAGGCCGAGCGCTCGCATGCCAATCGATTCCAGAAGGCGTTGGACGCGCTGACGGACTAGCGCGGTGCGAGGCTGAAGCCTCGCCTACGGGGTCGCATGGGCCGTTGCCGCGGAACGGGCCGACCGCGGAACGGGCCGACCGCGGAACGGGCCGACTGCGGAAACTGCGATGACCTCGTAGGCGAGGCTTTAGCCTCGCTGGCGCGCGTGGATGAGAGCGCGGCGGCGAAAATTTCAAACAGCATTGGTTGCCGGGAGTTGAGCCAGTCATGACCACACGCGAAGGCAGCCTCGAGGCGCCCACCAGGCATCCGCTCGACTGGCGCAACCCGGAGTTCTACGACCACGCCGCGCTCGACAAGGAGCTGGAACGGGTCTTCGACATCTGCCATACCTGCCGCCGCTGCGTCAGCCTGTGTGGTTCCTTCCCCACGTTGTTCGACCTGATCGACGACAGCAAGAGCGGCGAACTCGACACGGTGGCCAAGTCCGACTACGGCAAGGTCGTCGACCAGTGCTACCTGTGCGACGTCTGCTACATGACCAAGTGCCCGTACGTGCCGCCGCATCCATGGAACGTCGATTTTCCGCACCTGATGCTGCGCGCCAAGGCGGTCGGCTTCCGCGACGGCAAGGCAAGGATGCGCGACAAGATCCTTTCCAGCACCGATCGCCTCGGCAAGCTCGCCACCATTCCGGTGGTCGTGCAGATCGTCAACAAGGCCAACACCATGCCTTCGGCGCGGGCGGTGATGGAAGCAACGCTTGGCGTTGCCGCCGCGACGGAGCTGCCGCCCTACGCGGCGAAGCGCTTCCGCGACCACGCCGAGCCCAGCGTCGCGTGGCCCGTGAAGGACGGCGCGCGCACGCCCGGCAAGGTGGCGGTGTTTGCCACCTGCTACATCAATTACAACGAGCCCGGCATCGGCCACGACTTGCTGAAGCTGCTCGCACACAATGAAATTCCGTATCGGCTGGTGGAGAAGGAAGCGTGCTGCGGCATGCCTAAACTCGAGCTGGGCGACCTGGCGAGCGTCGAGGCGCTGAAGGAGATCAACATCCCGCCGCTGGCGCAGCTGGCGCGTGCCGGTTACGCCATCCTGACCGCGGTGCCGTCCTGCACGCTGATGTTAAAGCAGGAATTGCCGCTGATGTTCCCGGACGACGCTGACGTGCGTGCCGTTGCCGATGCGATGTTCGATCCCTTCGAGTACCTGGTCGCGCGGGACAAGGACGGTTTCATCAAGAAGGATTTTTCGCAGCCGCTGGGGCAGGTCAGCTATCACATCCCCTGCCACTCGCGCGTGCAGAACGTGGGCCAGAAGACGCGCGAGGCGTTGCAGTGGGTGCCGGACACCACGCTCAACACGGTGGAGCGCTGCGCCGGCCACGACGGCACGTGGGGCGTGAAGAAGGAATTTTTCGCCGAGTCGATGCGCATCGGCAAGCCGGTGTTTGCCCGGATGAACGAGGATGAACCGGATTACGTGAGTTCCGATTGCCCGATGGCCAGCACCCGGATCATGCAGGGGATCGAGGACAAGAACGGGCCGTCGAGCGCACGGCGCGAGCATCCGCTGACGTTGCTGCGCATCGCCTATGGCCTCGAGTGAATGAAAGCGCTGTAAAGACGCCCTGCAGGCGAGGCTTCAGCCTCGCGGGCGAAGCGCGCACGATGACTCCGCGAGGCTGAAGCCTCGCCTACAGGTTTCCACACGTTTCCACCAGGATCTACAAGGATTGGATTGACGACCATGAGCCCCACGATCACCCGCGACAGCCTGCTGACGCTCGAGGCCTACGCCAAGTCCCGCAACGATTTCCGCAAGCGCGTGCTGGAGCACAAGCGGCCGCGCACCGTGCATCTGGGTGAGCACGTCACGCTGCTCTTCGAAGACGAACTGACGCTGCGCTACCAGGTGCAGGAAATGCTGCGCATCGAGAAGACCTTTGAGGAAGCCGGCATCCAGGACGAACTCGACGCGTACAACCCGCTGGTCCCCGATGGCAGTAATTTCAAGGCGACGATGCTGGTCGAGTATGCCGACGTCGACGCGCGCAAGGCGGCCCTGGCGAAGTTGCGGGGCATCGCGGAGCGCGTGTGGGTGCGCGTGGAGGGCTGTCCCCGCGTGTATGCGATCGCCGACGAGGACCTGCCGCGCGAGAACGAGGAGAAGACCTCGGCCGTGCACTTCCTGCGCTTCGAGCTCACTGCCGAAATGGTGACGGCGCTGAAATACGGCGTGGCGCTGGGCATTGGCGTCGACCATCCGAACTACACGGCGGAGATCCCTGCCGTGGGCCCGGCCACCCGCACGGCGCTGGTCGCGGATCTCGCCTAGACCGTTGCGTTGCCGGCGTGCGGCGACGCAGGCCGCGCGCGCCACGCGTCGCGCGTGATGCCGCGCACGATGAACGGGCGCTCCTCACCGCGATGCCGCCGCGTCTCGCGGTGCAGCTCGAGCATGCCGCACTTTTCCATCACGCGTCCCGACGCCGGATTGTCCGCGAGGTAGGTGGACCACACGGCGTCGAGCGCGGTGTGGCGGAACAGGAGGTCGATCACCGTTTGCGCGGCTGCGCTGGCGTAGCCGCGACCCCAGTACGGCTTGCCGACCCAGTAGCCGAAGTGCTCGTGCACGCCGTTGGGCCGCATGCCGATGGCGCCGACCAGCGCGCCATCGGTGGCGCGCGTGATCGCGAAGGTGTGCTCGCCGCCCGTGGTGCGCGCCTGTGCATGGCCATTGATCCACGCTTCCGCCATGCCATCGAGATACGGATGCGCGACGATGTCCACCAGTTGCCGCGCCACGTCCCAGTCGCCGACCAGCGCCTGCACATCACGCGCATCCGCCAGCGTGAACCGGCGCAGCACGACAGGACCTGCGGCAATGCGATCCGGGGACTCCACGATGGGTCGGCGGCGCGAAGCTAGTCGCGGAAGTTGTTGAACTGCAGCGGGAAGTCGGTGATCGATTTCTTCACCAGCGCGATGGCGTCCTGCAGCAGGTCGCGCTTGGCGCCGCTGACGCGCACGGCGTCGCCCTGGATCGAGGCCTGCACCTTCATCTTGCTGTCCTTGATGATCCGCACGATCTTCTTCGACAGCTCCTGCTCCACGCCCGTGCGCACGGTGATGGCCTGCTTGACCTTGTTGCCCGACACCTTCTCGACGTCGCCGTACTTGAGCGAACGGATGTCGATGGTGCGCTTGGTGAGCTTGCCGGTGAGGATGTCGGTGACCTGCTGCAGCTTGAACTCGTCATCGGCAAAGAGCGTGAGCACTTTCTCCTTGTGCTCGACGCGTGCGTCCGACCCCTTGAAGTCGAAGCGCGTGGAAACTTCCTTGTTGGTCTGGTCAACGGCATTGTTGACTTCGACTTCATTGACTTCCGAGACGATATCGAAGGAGGGCATGGGTAGGTAGCGCCAGGAGTCGGGGGAACCGTGAACGCTAACACGGCCATACCCGCGGCTACAACCCGGCGCGCCAATCCGCGAAGGCGACGGCAAGGCGCGTGGCGACATCGCTCCAGTCGCCGAAGCGCGCCTGCCGGAAGATGCGCATTGACGGATACCAGGGTGAAGCGTCCGGCGCGGCGCGCCAGCGCCAGCACGTGTTGCTCCGGTCGAGCATCCACACGGACTTGCCCAGTGCGCCGGCCAGATGCGCGACGGCCGTGTCGGCGCTGATCACGAGGTCCAATGGCTCGATGAGCGCGGCCGTGTCCGCAAAGTCGCGTATGGACGCCCGGACATCGACGATGGCCGCAGCCTGGCGGCCGAAGGCGGCGGGATCGCCCTGCGCGCCGGGCTGCAGCGTCACGAACGTCGTGCCGCCACCGGCCACCAGCGGCGCCAGCACGTGGGGCGGGATCGACTTGTGCAGGGTGACGAAACCGTGGACGTCGCGCGCCAGCACCGACCATGCGAGGCCCACGCGCGGCCGCGGCAGGTCGGCCATGTGCGCCTGCCATGTCGCGCGGCGGTCCTCCGGCGCATTCAGGTAGGGTGCGGCCATCGTCAGGCCTCCGGCATCGATGCCAAGGCGATGCGGCAGCGACAATATCGACACGCGCGCGGCGCGATCCGCCGCCGGCAATTCGCAGGCCTGCGTCAGCACGCGATCCACGCCCTCCAGCGTGGCCAGCAACGGCGCCAGCGCGGCGTGCTCGCCCGCGAGGAACACGATCACGCTGCGCGCGCGCTGTCGTGCCGACGGCACGAAGCGGGCGAACTGCACGATGTCGCCAAAGCCCTGCTCGCCGTAGACGACGAGCGAGCCGTCGAGTGGTCGGCCGTCCCAGGCCGGCAACGATGCGAGCGCGGCGTCCGCTGCGGCGGCGCGATCCGGGCGCTGCTCGAACGCTTCCCAGCCGGCGGCAAAGTCACCGCGACCCAGCCGGGCCGAGGCCACGCCGAAGCGCGCGTCGGCATCGCCGGGTACGAGCGCCAGCGCGCGCAGGAACGCGCGTTCCGCTGCGTCGTGGTTCCACGCGAAATTGTGCACGGCGCCCAGCGTCTGCCACGCGGGCGCATGTTGGGGACTGCGCGCAGCGATGCCTTCGAGCGCCCGCGCCGCGGCAGGCAGGTCGCCCGCCAGCGCAACGGCAAACGCGCGGCCGGTGGCGGCGTGGACGTTGCCGGGTTCGAGCGCCAGCGCACGGTCGTAAGCGGCGGCGGCCGCGGCGGCATCGCCGGCATGGTTGGACTGCTCACCCAGGTTGAGCGCCGCCAGCGTGAGCCGCGGATCGAGCGCAAGCGCCTGCGCAAAGGCGGCGCGCGCCTCGGCGTTGCGGTTGAGCCGCGCGAGCGCGATGCCACGATGGTTGTGCGCGGTGGCAAGCTGGGATTGCAATGCGATGGCACGGTCGCAGGCCGCCAGCGCGTCATCGGGACGATTGGCGTGCAGCAGCGCGAAGCCGAGATTGCTCTGCACGATGGCGTTGCGCGGTGCGATGCGCGCGGCGCGCTCGAAACGGGCGATCGCCAACGGCAGGTCGCCGCGCGCGAGCGCGACCGCTCCGCCGTTCACCAGCGCGGTGGGGTCGTCCGGGTGCGCGGCCAATGCCTGCGCATAGAGGACTTCGGCATCGTCGAACTGGCCGCTCTGCTGCAGCGTGAACGCCCGCGCCAGGAGTCCCAGGGCGGCGCCCGGGTCCGGCGGCGGGGCCGGGGAAGGCGGACTCAACGACTTCAGCCGGCGAAGCCGATGGTCCGATGCGTGCCGTCGCAATACGGCTTGTTGCGCGAACCGCCGCACCGGCACAGGAAGGTCTGGGTGGCAAACGCGGTACGCCCGCCGCTGCCATGCAGCGTCAACGGCCCGTCGCATTTGACCGGGCCGTTGGCGGTGGGCGTGATCGTCAGCGGGGCGCCGAGGTCGACGTCGGCTTCGGGCGCCGAGGTGGCCGCCAGTGCGCCCGGATCCGTGAAGCCGACCTTCTGGTGGCTGTTGTCGCAGAAGGGCTTGTTCTGCGAGGCGCCGCAGCGGCACAACGCCATTCGCGTCTCGTCCTGTGCAGCGTCGCCTTGCTGCAGCTTCAACTTGCCGCGCAGGTACAGCGGTCCGGCAGGCATCAGGAGGCCGGTGTTGGTGGCCGGCTGCAGCGCGACATTGCGGCCATCCGGCGCATGCATCGCCAGCGCGCCGGTGGGGCAGCGGTCCACCGCATCCCGGAGCGTGGCCGCTTCCGCCGCGTCCGGACGAATCCACGGCTTGGCGTTCGGGTCGAAGACGTCGGGCAATGCGTGGACGCACTCGGCCGCATGGATGCAGCGCTTCGCATCCCACGTGACCACGGCGGCCGTGCTTTCGTAGCGGTGGACCTTGCTCTGTGCCATGTTCGGTTCTCCATTCGCCGGCCGGCGGCGTGCGCGGTCGACCCGTCGGCTAGAATACCCGATTGCCCCCGCCTGTCCCCACGCGACCCCATGTCACACATCCTGCAGGACCTTCCCGTCGGCCAGAAAGTCGGCATCGCCTTCTCCGGAGGCTTGGACACCAGCGCCGCGTTGCACTGGATGCGCGCCAAGGGCGCCATTCCGTACGCCTATACGGCCAACCTCGGCCAGCCCGATGAGCCCGACTACGACGAAATTCCGCGCCGCGCGCTGGGTTATGGCGCCGAGCTGGCCCGGCTGGTCGATTGTCGCGCCGCGCTCGTGGCCGAAGGCATTGCGGCGCTGCAGGCCGGCGCGTTTCACATCGCCACCGCGGGCGTCACCTACTTCAACACGACGCCGCTCGGCCGCGCGGTGACGGGGACGATGCTGGTCGTGGCCATGCGCGAGGACGACGTCAACATCTGGGGCGACGGCAGCACCTTCAAGGGCAACGACATCGAGCGGTTCTATCGCTACGGCCTGCTTGCCAATCCGAACCTGCGCATCTACAAGCCCTGGCTCGACGCCGCCTTCATCGACGAGCTCGGCGGGCGCAAGGAAATGTCGGAGTACCTGATCAAGGCCGGCTTCGGCTACCGGATGAGCACGGAAAAGGCGTACTCCACCGACTCCAACCTGCTGGGCGCGACGCACGAGGCCAAGGATCTCGAATTCCTCAACAAGGGGATGCAGATCGTCCAGCCGATCATGGGTGTTGCGTTCTGGCGCGACGATGTCGTGGTCAAGGCCGAAACGGTCGCGGTCCGGTTCGAGGAGGGACGCCCGGTGGCGTTGAACGGCGTGACGTTCGCGGACGAAGTGGCGCTGCTGCTTGAAGCCAACGTGATCGGCGGCCGCCACGGCTTGGGCATGAGCGACCAGATCGAGAACCGGATCATCGAGGCCAAGAGCCGCGGCATCTACGAGGCGCCGGGCATGGCGCTGCTGCACATCGCGTACGAGCGCCTCGTCACCGGCATCCACAATGAGGACACGATCGAGCAGTATCGCGACGGCGGGCGGCGGCTCGGGCGCCTGCTGTACCAGGGGCGCTGGTTCGATTCGCAGGCGATCATGCTGCGCGAGACCGCACAGCGCTGGGTGGCGCGGCCGATCACCGGCGAGGTGACGGTGGAATTGCGCCGGGGCAACGACTACTCGATCCTCGACACGACGAGCCCCAACCTCACCTACAAGCCCGAGCGCCTGACGATGGAGAAGGGCGAGGCGTTCTTCACGCCGCAGGATCGCATCGGGCAGCTGACGATGCGCAATCTCGACATCGTGGATACGCGCGAGAAGCTGATGACGTATTCGAAGCTGGGGCTGCTCAGCCCATCGGAAAATTCGCCATTGCCGCGCCTGACGGACGGCGACGCCAAGTCGTGACATTGTCACGCAGCGGCAGGGCCCTTTTGCTACGATTGGGGCATCTGCCGTAGCATCAGTTCTACCACTGGAGGAAAGGCCATGGAAAATCAGCTCGATTTATTGGAAATCGAAGCGCTGAAACTTTCCGCTGACGAACGCGAGGTTCTTGCGCAACGATTGCTGGCGAGCCTTGACAAAGGGGCTGAGCATGACGCAGCGTGGGCGTTCGAGGTCGAACGCCGGGTAGCCGAGATTGAAAGTGGGTCAGTTCAGCCGGTACCAATTGCAGACGCCCTTGCCCAGATCCGCGCCCAATTGAAGTGAAGCTTGTTATCGCCCCGCGCGCACTTGCAGAGTTGCGCGATGCCGCGGCGTTCTATGGCGCTAGCGGCAATTTACGGCTCGCCAACGCGTTCGTCGCCGAATTTGAGCGTGCCACTGCGCAAATCGGTGAAAACCCGGTCGTTGGTGCGTCCTTTCGTCAACGCTGGCGGCGATATGTGCTACGTAGATTTCCCTATAGCGTCATCTATTGCGCCTCGGACAACCAAATTCTGATCATAGCGGTCGCGCATCACCGCCGTCGCCCCGCCTACTGGGTTTCGGAAGAGTCTTGAAGCGCATCCAGCCCGGAGGCCAGATGAGTGTTGCCTAAAAACTCCACGGTGGCTGTGATAGCGGCCCTATTTTTGGTGCCGTTAATCGGCCATGAGGCCCTTGGGCAATCGAAACCTGAACTGCCCTTTGAGGCATCGGCGCTTGAACTCCTTCCGGCCCAAAGGCCGGGCACAAGCAAGATTGTCGCGTTGTCGGAACTGCCGCCCCCGCTTCGGCGTGGATTCTCACTTGAGTCCAGTCAAAACGCATCGGGTTTGGCAAAGATGGCAACCGCGTCGTACTTTGTGCTTCCGGCGACCATCAGTGACCTTGAGATGTTCAATCGTGTGGGCAGCGCAATGATTCGAGATAACCACCTGCTCGATTCCGTGTCCAAAGGCTCAATACGAAAGCTCGACGCATCTTCCGACACATCTGACCTTGAACAAATTGGATTCACCAAGGAAGGTGCTCCGAAAGACGGCAAATGGAATCGTTTTGCGCGAATCTACCGGTCCAGCAAAGGCGAGATGTTCTCATTGCTCCAATGGAATTTTGTCGAGGATGGCGCGTCCGTGCTTTCGGTTCGCGAAAACATGAATGCGACTGTCAACAGAAATCCGGGGACATTGGTCGCGCTGGTGGATCAAGCGGGGCACACGCTCTGGAAACTTGTTTGGGTTTCAGGTGACAATCACTTCGAATTGTATGCAAGTGGGTTGCCGCTCTCGCAAGACTCTGCAGGCAGAATTTTGCGGATTGCATCGTCCGTCAGGTAGTGTGAGTGGCCATCGGATGAGGTTTGCCCCTGAAATTTGCAATCCTCAACTCAATCGATCTTGATGTTCGCGCTCTTGATCACCGGCGCCCATTTGTCCGATTCGGCCTTGATCAGCGCGCCGAATTCCTCCGGCGTGCCGCCGACGAGATCGAAGCCGGCGGCGTTCATCTTCTGCACGACATCGGGTTGCTTCAGGATCGCGTTGATCTCCGCGTTGAGGCGCGCAATCACCGGCTTCGGCGTGCCCGCCGGCACCAGCACGCCATTCCACGCCAGCGCAACGAAGGCGGGATAGCCGCTTTCGGCAATGGTGGGGAGATCCGGCAGCAGCGGGAAGCGCTTGCCCGTGGTGACGGCCAGTGCGCGCAGCTTGCCGGCTTGGATCTGCGGCTGCAGCGGCTGCATCACCGCAAAGATCATCTGCGTCTCGCCCTGCACGGTGGACGTGACCGCGGGCGGCGAGCCGTTGAACGGCACGTGCACGACGTCGATGCCGGCGAGCGACTTCAGCAGCTCGCCGTTGAGATGCGACGAGCTGCCGGGTCCGACGGAGGCGTAGTTGAGCTTGCCGGGATTGGCCTTGGCATACGCCACCAGTTCCTTCACGTCCTTGATGGGCAACTGCGCGTTGACGGCCAGCACGTTCGGCTGGCTGGACGTGGTGATCACGGGAGCCAGATCCTTCGCCACGTCGTAGGGAACCTTGCGCAGCAGCGGCGTGATGGACAGTGGGCCGTTGAACGCCAGCACCATCGTGTAACCGTCCGGCGCCGCCTTGGCGACTTCGTCGGTGGCCACGGTGCCCCCTGCCGCGGGCTTGTTGTCCACGACCACCGGCTGGCCGAGGCGATCCTTCAGCTTGTCGGCGATGGTGCGCCCGAGCACGTCGATCGAGCTGCCGGCGGGCGCCGACATGATGAAACGCAGCGGCTTGTCGGGCCATGCTTGCGCACCCGCGGACGTTGCAACGAGCAGCGCGGAGGCGATGACGAAGGCCTGGAAGGAACGACGATGCATGTTTCGACTCCGGTGCGAAATCAATAAATGGTGGCGCTCAAGCCTCGACGCGCCCGCAGACAAGGTACTCGAGCAATGCCTTCTGCGCGTGCAGGCGATTTTCCGCCTCGTCCCACACCACGCTTTGCGGACCGTCGATCACCTCGGCCGTGACTTCCTCGCCGCGATGGGCGGGCAGGCAATGCATGAACAGCGCATCCGGACGGGCCTGCTTCATCATGTCGGCGTCCACCCTCCAGTCGGCGAACGCGCGCTTGCGCACGTCGTTCTCCGCCTCGAAGCCCATGCTGGTCCACACGTCGGTGGTGACGAGGTCGGCGCCGCGGCAGGCGTCCATCGGATCCGCAAAGGACTGGTAGTGCGTGCCCGCACCCGAGCCGGTGCCCATACCCATGCGCTCGACTTCGTAACCCGGCGGGGTGGAGACGTGGACCTTGAAGTCGAGGATGGACGCGATCTGCAGCCACGTGCTGCACACGTTGTTGGAGTCGCCGATCCAGGCCACCGTCTTGCCGGCGATGGAGCCGCGGTGCTCGACGTAGGTGTAGATGTCGGCCAGGATCTGGCACGGGTGATATTCGTTGGTGAGGCCGTTGATCACCGGCACGCGCGAATGCACGGCGAAGCGATCGATGATCGATTGCTCGAAGGTGCGGATCATCACGACGTCGACCATCCGCGAAATCACGCGGGCGACGTCCTCGATGGGTTCGCCGCGCGAGAGCTGCGTGTCGCCGCGGTTCAGGTTGATGGCGATGCCGCCCAGCTGGTTCATGCCGGCCTCGAAGGAGACGCGGGTGCGGGTGGAGGCCTTCTCGAACACCATGGCCAGCGTGCGGTCGCGCAGCGGCTGGTACATTTCGTAGCGCTTGAAGCGCTCCTTGATCCAGCGCGTGCGCTCGAACAGGTACGCGTAGTCGTCGCGCGTGAAGTCCTTGCACTGCAGGAAGTGGCGGGGCGCGGCGGGCATGAGCGGCGGGTGGAGTGGGGCGGCTGCCGTGGTGGCAGCGCCGGCATCAGGCGCGTTCAAAACAGGATCCTAACATGGTGGTTCTCCCTCTCAGGCGAGCGCCCGGTGCGGATGCGGGCACGGCGACGGCCAAAGAAAAAGGCGCCGTCGCCGGCGCCCTTTTGCACAGATCGCGCAACGTCAGGTGCGATCAGGCAAGCGCCTTGATGGCTCCGGACAGTCGCGACTTGGTGCGCGACACGACGTTCTTGTGCACGATCTTCTTGTCGGCGATCTTGTCCATCACCGCCTGCGATTCCTGCATCATCTTGGCGGCAGCGGCCTTGTCGCCGACCACAATCGCCTTCTTCACCTTCTTGACCGCCGTGCGCAGTTCCGACTTGAGGCTAGCGTTGCGCTTGCGCGTCGCTTCTGCCTGCCGGGCGCGCTTTTTTGCTTGCGCCGAATTGGCCATGGAATGAATGTCCCTGGATTGAAAATACGTTGTGTTCGAACCGGCTTGCCGGGGGCGCCAGTCAAAGTTGGCGGCCACCATTGGAAAAAACGAGCCAAGCCAGAGATAATAGCGTGTTTTCGCTGTTTCGACAAGGCCTTGGCGCGTCCGGGGCCGTGCTGCGCCGCGCCCCTCCTGCCCCCCTCCCCGTGAACCTCCTCCGCGCCCTGTCCACCGTCAGCGGGATGACCCTCGTCTCCCGGATCACGGGACTCGTGCGCGAGAGCCTCAAGGCCGCCATTTTCGGGGCCGGCATGCAGATGGACGCCTTCGAGGCGGCGTTCCGGCTGCCCAACATCATGCGGCGCATGTTCGCCGAGGGGGCGTTTTCGCAGGCGTTCGTGCCGGTTCTGGCCGAGTATCACCGCCAACGGGGCGCCGACGCCACCCGGGACCTGATCGGGCGCGTGGGCACGCTGCTGGCGGTGGTGCTGCTCGGCGTGACGGCGCTGGGCGTGTTGGCTGCGCCGTGGCTCGTCTACCTGCTGGCCAGCGGGTTTGCCAGGACGCCCGGCAAGGTGGAGCTGACCGCCGACCTGATCCGGATCGTGTTTCCCTACATTCTCTTCGTGTCGCTCGTGTCGCTGGCCGGCGGCGTGCTGAACGTCTATCGCCGCTTTGCGATTCCCGCCTTCACGCCGGTGTTGCTCAACCTGTCGATCATCGGCGCGGCGCTCTTCCTGTCCCGCTACTTCGATCCGCCGATCCTGGCGCTGGCCTGGGGCGTGTTCATCGGCGGCATCGCGCAGCTCGTGCTGCAGATCGCGCCGCTGGCGCGCATCGGCATGCTGCCGCGGCCGTCCTTCGACTGGCGCGACGAGGGCGTGCGTCGCGTGCTCCGGCTGATGGGGCCGGCGCTGATCGGCGTGTCGGCGGCCCAGATCTCGGCGCTGCTCAACACCCAGTGGGCCGCATGGCTTGGCGACGGCCGCATCTCGTGGATCACCTTCGCCGATCGCCTGATGGAGTTTCCCAGCGCGCTGCTGGGCGTGGCGCTGGGCACGGTGCTGCTGCCGTCGCTCGCCAAGCATCACAGCGATGACAACCCCGTCGAGTATTCGTCGCTGCTCGACTGGGGGCTGCGGCTCGCGTTCCTGCTGGCGCTGCCGGCGGCGGTCGCGCTGTGGCTGCTGGCGCTGCCGCTCATCAGCACGCTGTACCAATACGGCAAGTTCAACGTCAACGATGTCTGGCAGACGCGCTCGGCGCTCCTGGGCTACAGCGTCGGGCTGCTGGGGCTGATCCTGGTGAAGATCCTCGCGCCGGGCTTCTATGCGCGGCAGAACCTGAGGACACCGGTAAAGATCGCGTTCTTCACGGTGTTCGTCACGCAGGCCATGGCACTGATCCTGATGTGGCCGCTTGGCCATGCGGGGCTGACGCTGGCCACCAGCATCGGCGCCTGCATCAATGCGGGGCTGCTGTTCTGGTTTCTGCGCCGCGGCGGCCATTTCGTCGCAAGTCCGGGATGGTTCATGTTCATCTGCAAGTTGCTGGTGGCGCTGGGCGCGCTCGCTGCGCTGCTGGTCTGGATGGCCGGGCCGGCGGCATTCTGGCTGGAAGCGGGCCTCTGGACCAGGGTGGGGCGCCTGTCCGCCATCATCGCGGCCGCCGCCGCCGTCTATTTCGGCGCGCTGTACCTGCTGGGATTCCGGCTGAACGACTTCGACCGCCGGCATGTCGACGATTGAGGTTTGAGGACGTCGCGGCTTGGGATACAGGTTGACGTGGCTTCGGGTTCAGGATGGCGTGG
>JANNYI010000610.1:0-10148 GCA_031410015.1 Betaproteobacteria bacterium
TCGTCGAGATCCTTGAGCGCGGCAACCGCGAGATCGTCGGGCGCCTGTTCGAGGAACGCGGCATCTACTTCATCGTCGCGGAGAATCGCCGGATCAACCAGGACTTCCTGGTCCCGCCTGCCGACACCGGCGGCGCCAAGCCGGGCCAGGTGGTCGTGGCGCAGATCGTCGAGCAACCGTCCGCCAATCGCGAAGCGATGGCCCGCGTGACCGAAATCCTGGGCAGCGCGACGGATTCGGGCATCGAGATCGAAATCGCGCTGCGCAAGCACCAGCTGCCGTTCGAATTCTCGAAGGAAGCCCTGCGGCAGGCCAAGCGCCTGCCCACGGAGGTGCGTCCCGCGGACCGCAAGGACCGTGTCGACCTCACGGCATTTCCCCTCGTCACCATCGACGGCGAAACCGCCAAGGACTTCGACGACGCGGTGTGGTGCGAACGCAAGGGCAGGAATTTTCGCCTGATCGTGGCCATTGCCGACGTGTCGCACTACGTGCGCGACGGCGACGCCATCGACATCGACGCCCGCGAGCGCGGCACATCCGTCTATTTTCCGCGCCGGGTGATCCCGATGCTGCCGGAGGAATTATCGAACGAGCTGTGCTCGCTCAAACCCGACGTCGACCGCCTGTGCATGGCGTGCGAAATGGAAGTGACGGCGCAGGGCGCGATCAAGGCCTACAAGTTCTACCCGGCCGTGATGCACTCGAAGGCACGCCTCACCTATACGCAGGTGTGGGCGCTGCTGTCCGACCCGGCCAGCGCCAGGTCGCCGCAGATGAAGGCGCTGCTGCCGCAACTGCAGACGCTGCATGCGGTGTACGAAGCCTTTGCCTCGGCTCGCGGCTCGCGCGGCGCCATCGACTTCGACACCGTCGAGCTCGCCATCGAATTCGACGAGCACGGCAAGATCACCCAGATCGTTCCGGCGCCGCGCAACGAGGCGCACAAGCTGATCGAGGAGTGCATGCTGGCGGCCAACGTCTGCACGGCGGACTACCTCACCAAGAACAAGCATGCCGCGCTCTACCGCGTGCACGACCGGCCACCGCCGGACCGGCTGGCGGCGCTGCGCGAGTTCCTCGCCACGTCGGCTTTGCAGCTCACCGGAGGCGAATTGCCCACCGCGGCGGACTACGCGAAGCTCCTCACGCAGATCCGCGGCCGCGTCGATTTCGACCTGTTGCAGCAGGTGCTGCTGCGCTCGCTCGCGCAGGCGCAGTACCGCCCGGACAACGAAGGTCACTTCGGGCTGGCCTACGATGCGTATGCCCATTTCACGTCGCCGATCCGCCGCTATCCCGACCTGCTGGTGCATCGCGCGATCAAGGCGGTGCTGGCCAAGTCGACCTACAAGCCATCGGGAATGACGTGGGCCCAGCTGGGTGTGCATACGTCGATGACGGAGCGCCGCGCCGACGAGGCGGCGCGCGATGTCACCAACTGGCTCAAGTGCCACTACATGCAGGACAAGATCGGTGAGTCGTTCGCGGGCACGATCAGCGGCGTCACCAGCTTCGGCCTCTTCGTCACGCTCGACGGCCTCAACATCGACGGCCTGGTGCACATCACCGAGCTTGGCCGCGACTACTTCCACTTCGACGCCGGGCGGCATGCGCTCATCGGCGAGCACAACGGCAAGACGTTCCAGCTGGCAGACCGCGTGCGCGTCAAGGTGGCGCGCGTGGACATGGAGCAGACCAAGATCGACTTCTCGCTGGACGAGGAGGCGCCGGAGGAAGAACCCGTCAAGCCGGTGCCGGGGCGGCCGGTGTTCGCCGAACCGCTGTCGCGCGAGAACCTGCCGGCCGCCATGAAAAAGGGCAAGCCCCGGCGCTAACGCGCCGCAACGCCTGCCCTGCCCGCCTTACCGCGGCCGGCGTTACTTCGGCTGCGGAATGATGCGGAGGTAAGGCTTGGGCGCCTTCCAGCCGTCCGGGTACTTGAGCTTCGCGTCGTCGTTGGACACCGAGCCCGCGATGATCACGTCCTCGCCCGACTTCCACTGCGCAGGGGTTGCCACCTTGTGTTTCGCGGTGAGCTGCAGCGAGTCGAGCACGCGCAGCACCTCGTCGAAGTTGCGGCCGGTGGTCATCGGGTAAGTGAGGATGAGCTTGATCTTCTTGTCCGGACCGACAATGAACACGGCGCGGATCGTGGCGTTGTCCGTGGCCGTGCGCGGAGCGGCGCCACTGGCATTGGGGTGGATCATGTCGTAGAGCTTGGCCACGACGAGATCGGGGTCCCCGATCAGCGGATAGTTGACGGCGTGGCCCTGCGTTTCCTCGATGTCCGACAGCCAGCGGTTGTGATCCTCCACCGGATCGATGGACAGGCCGATCACCTTCGTGTTGCGCTTGTCGAATTCCGGCTTGAGCTTGGCGAGATATCCGAGCTCGGTGGTGCACACCGGCGTGAAGTCCTTCGGGTGCGAGAACAGGACGGCCCAGTGGTCGCCGATCCAGACGTGGAACTTGATGGTTCCTGCGGTCGTTTGCGCCGTGAAATCCGGTGCGTCATCGCCGATGCGCAATGCCATGTTGTGTCTCCGGGAGTTGCCGCGGGATGCGGGGGTCAGCCCTCTATAATGGAGGCCAATCGATGTCCAATCAATGAATACCGGCACTATGGATATGTCCACGAACACCGTCACGCTGGTGGTACAGGCCCCCGCAATCGCCCCGGCGACGCTGGCCGCGCTGGCGCGGCAGGCGGACACCCGCGCCGTCATTCCGTGCGGCAGCGGCAAGCCCGCCGCCTACCGGATGGCAGTTGCGTCGACTGAAGCCGGGCTGCTCGACGCGGCACGCGCCGCATCTTGCGACGCGGGGTTCGTGTCCGCCACGCAGCGCCTCGACCGTGTCCGCGTGGTCGCGATGGACATGGACTCCACGCTGATCACGATCGAATGCATCGACGAAATCGCCGACCTGCACGGGATCAAGCCCGAAGTGGCGATCATCACCGCCAGCGCGATGCGCGGCGAAATCGAATTCGCGGAGAGCCTGCGTCGCCGCGTACAGCTGCTGGCGGGGTTGCCGGTGGCGGCGCTGGAGCGCGTTTACGACGAACGCCTGCGCATCACGCCGGGTGCTGAGGCCATGCTGGCCGGGTTTCGCGCCGTCGGCGCGAAGACGCTGCTGGTCTCGGGTGGCTTCACGTTCTTCACCGAACGCCTGAAGGCGCGGCTCGGACTCGATCACGCCGTGGCCAACACGCTGCAGGTGGAACATGGATTGCTGACGGGCAGGATCGAAGGGGCGATCGTGGACGCGCAGGCCAAGGCCGACACGATTGCCGCGTGGAAGGCGCGCCACGCCGGCGCCGACGGCCTCACCGTCACGCTGGGCGACGGCGCCAACGACCTGCCGATGTTCCGGCAGGCCGACATCTCGATCGCCTACCGCGCCAAGCCGGTGGTGCGCGCCGCGGCTACCTACGCCATCGACCACTGCGGCCTCGACGCGGCGCTGAATTTCTTCCGCTAGCGCACGAATCCGGCGATCGCGACGACTGCCAGCACGATCACCACCGACATCGTGCCCACGGTGCCGACGGTGCGCGGCCACGACGGGCCGCCAGACCGCGTCAGCCCGACGGCGTGCAGCAGGCGCGAACCCACGAACACGACGCCGCACGCATGCAGCAGCAGCGGACTGGCGTGATTGAGCTCCGCCGCAAGCAGCAGGAGCAGCGTGATCGGCACGTACTCCGCGGCGTTGCCGTGCGCGCGAACCGCGCGCAGCATCATGCGGTCGCCGCCGTCGCCGATGCCCACGCGCAGCTTCCAGCGCAGCCGGATGATGCGTATCGCCAGCACCAGCAGCAGCAGTGCGAGCAACCCGGCATAGAAGGCGGTGATGGGCACGAGTGGCATCATGGCAGGAATACTCTCACGCCTCGTCGATCCACGTCATCTGGATGGCTTCAAGTATCTTCTCGCCGCTGCGGGCGGGATCGTCGGCGAAGTCCGGCAGTTCGCAGACCCAGCGGTGCAGGTCGGTGAAGCGCACGTAGCGCGGGTCCACGTCCGGATGCGCCTCGACCAGCGCAATCGCGATGTCGCGCGTGTCGGTCCAGTGCATCGCCATCAGCGACCCTCCTTCGCGTGGTTGATCGTATAGCGCGGGATCTCGATCACCAGTTTCCTGTCCTCGACGATCGCCTGGCACGACAGCCGCGATTTCGGCGTCAACCCCCACGCACGGTCGAGGAGATCATCCTCGTCCTCCGACGATGGCGGCAGTGATTCGAGGCCCTCGCGCACAATGACGTGACAGGTCGTGCACGCGCAGGATTTTTCGCACGCATGCTCGACCACCACGCCGTGGTCGAGCAGGTTGTCGAGGATCGAGCGTCCAGGCTTGCCCTCGAAGGTGGCGCCTTCGGGGCAGATGTCCGCATGCGGCAATACGACGATTTCAGGCATCGCAATTCAATCCGACAGTGCATCGATGCGCTTGCCCTTCAGGGCCTGCGCCACGCTGCGATCCATGCGCCGCTGCGCAAACTCGGCCGTGGCGCGATTGACGGCCTCGACCGCCGCGCGCAACGCCATGTGGTCCGTACCTTCGCGGATGACGGCGAGGCGCGCCAGCTCGGCCAGCACCGCATCCCGCTCGCCCGCAGTGAGCAGTTTGCCATCCGCCAGCAGTGCAGCATGCGTCGCTACGGCAATCTGTTCGGCCTCGACCTGCGCCTCGGTCAACGCGCGCACCTGCATGTCGGAGGCTGCGTGGGTGAAGGAATCCTTGAGCATCGCCGCAATCTCGGCATCGGAAAGGCCGTAGGACGGCTTGACCGCGATCGTGGCCTCGATGCCGGTGGTTTCCTCGCGCGCCGCCACGTCCAGCAACCCGTCGGCGTCCACCTGGAAAGTCACGCGGATGCGCGCGGATCCGGCCACCAGCGGCGGAATGCCGCGCAGTTCGAAGCGGGCCAGCGACCGGCAGTCGGCCACCCGCTCGCGCTCGCCCTGCACGACATGAATGGCCATCGCGGTCTGACCATCCCGCGCGGTGGTGAACTCCTGCGCCCGCGACACCGGAATGGTCGAGTTGCGCGGAATGATCTTCTCGGTGAGGCCGCCCATCGTCTCCAATCCGAGCGACAGCGGAATCACGTCGAGCAGCAGCCACTCGTCGTCGCGCTCGCGATTGCCCGCCAGCTTGTTCGCCTGCACGGCTGCGCCCAGCGCCACGACCTCGTCGGGATTGAGATTGGTCAGCGGCGGCTGACCGAAGAACTCCGCCACCGCGCGTCGCACCTGCGGCATCCGGGTGGCGCCGCCGACGAGGACCACACCCTTGATGTCGGTGGGCGCGAGTTTCGCGTCGCGCAGCGCGCGCTTCACCGGTTGCAGCGTCTTCGCGACGAGGTTGGCCGTGATCGAGGTGAAGATAGTCTTGGTAAGCGTGAGGCTGATTGCGGTGCCGTCGGCGAGCTCGGCGACAATCGGCGCGGTCTCGTGCTCGGACAGGTTTTCCTTGGCTTCACGCGCGGCGACCAGCAGCGTGCGCGAATCGGCGGGCGACAATGGGGAGAGCTTTGCAGCTTCGATGATCCAGCAGAACACGCGATGGTCGAAATCATCGCCGCCGAGCGCCGAGTCGCCGTTGGTGGCCAGCACCTCGAAGACGCCCTTCGACAACCGCAGGATCGAGATGTCGAACGTGCCGCCGCCCAGATCGAAGACCGCATAGACGCCCTCGGCCGCATTGTCGAGACCATAGGCGATGGCCGCGGCAGTGGGCTCGTTCAGGAGGCGCAGCACCGGCAGCCCCGCCAGCTGCGCCGCATCCTTGGTGGCCTGCCGCTGCGCGTCGTCGAAGTAGGCGGGCACCGTGACCACGACGGCTTCGACCGCGCCGCCCAGTGCATCGCGTGCGCGTTGACCCAGCGCGCGCAGCAGGTCGGCGGATACTTCGACCGGCGACTTCACGCCGGCGCGCGTGGCAATACGCACCATGCCCGGCCCGTCGACGAAGCGATACGGAAAGCGGCGTTCGTCGGCGAGGTCGACGAGCCCGCGCCCCATCATCCGCTTCACGGACACGATGGTGTTCTGCGGATCGACCGACTGGTGCTCCATCGCCGCGTAGCCGGTATCGACCCCATCGTCGCGATAGCGGACGATCGACGGCACCAGCGGACGGCCATCCTGATCGGGCAGCACCACGGCAAGTCCGTTGCGGACGGTCGCGACGAGCGAATTGGTCGTGCCGAGGTCGATGCCCACGGCACGCTTGCGCGCGTGCGGCACCGGGGATTCGCCTGGTTCTGCAATCTGGAACAGTGCCACGTCAGCCTTTCCCCAACCGATTCATGTCCACCCGCAGGCAAGGCTTCAGCCTTGCGTGCCGCGCAAGGCTGAAGCCTTGCATACGGAGGTGCATGCGAAGGCAGGCCATCATGCGTCGAGCGCGCCGAGCATGGCGTCGATATCGTCCGCCAGCTTGGCGAGGAACGTCAGCTCGCGCACGCGTGTGCGCGCTGCAGCGTACGCATGCTCGCCATCGAGCGTGTGCGCCAGCTGGTCCTCGATCACGCGCGCTTCGGCGCGGACCTCGCCCAGCAGCGACTCAAGCAAAGGCACGTCGCCGGCGGCCTGCGCATCGCTTGCAGCCTCGCGCCGCTCGAGCTGGGCCTCGAGAAACGCGATGGGCAGCACCGTGTCGCGCTCGTTTACCGTCTCGACGCCGTGCAGCGCCAGCAGGTACTGCGCACGCCGCACCGGATCGCGCAGCGCCTGGTACGCCTCGTTGACGCGCGCCGACGATTGGAGCGCCACGCGGCGATCCGCATCCGTGCCGCCGGCGGCACCGTCCGGGTGTACTTCGACCTGCAGCGCCCGATAGGCGGCATCCAGCGCGGCCGCATCGAAGCGAAACCGTGGAGGCAGCCCGAAAAGTTCGAAGTGGTTGCGGGAGAAGTCGATCATGGAGCCGCCTCCCGCGGCGGAGAGGAATGCGCTACGGGTTGGTGGAAACTAGACGTTGAAGCTCTCGCCGCACCCGCATTCGTCCTTGACGTTGGGGTTGTTGAACTTGAAGCCCTCATTCAACCCCTCGCGCGCGAAATCGAGTTCCATGCCATCGAGGTAGGGCAGGCTCTTCGGATCGACCACGACGGTGACGCCGTGGCTCTCGAAGCGCAGGTCCTCGGGCTGTGCGTCGTCGGCGTATTCCAGCTTGTACGCGAGGCCGGAACAGCCGGTGGTGCGCACGCCCAGCCGCAGCCCCAGGCCCTTGCCGCGCTTGGCGATGTGCGCCGCGACGTGCTGCGCGGCCGTTGCAGTGAGTGTGACGCTCATGGTGTGAACTCCGGCTTCAGTCCGCCGCCAGCTTGGCATCGGCATCGACGCCATGCTTCTTGCGGTAATCCGCCACCGCGGCCTTGATCGCGTCCTCGGCCAGGATGGAGCAGTGGATCTTGACCGGGGGCAGCGCCAGTTCCTCGGCGATCTGCGTGTTGCGTATGGTCATCGCCTCGTCGAGCGTCTTGCCCTTGACCCATTCGGTGACGAGCGACGACGACGCAATGGCCGAACCGCAGCCGTAGGTCTTGAACTTGGCGTCCTCGATGATGCCGTCCGCGCCGACCTTGATCTGCAGCTTCATCACGTCGCCGCACGCCGGCGCGCCGACCATGCCGGTGCCCACGTCGTCGGCGTCCTTGGACATCGAGCCGACGTTGCGCGGATTTTCGTAGTGATCCAGTACTTTTTCGCTGTATGCCATGACGAGACTCCTTGAAATCAGTGCGCGGCCCAGACCACGGAATTGAGGTCGACGCCATCTTGATGCATTTCCCACAGCGGGGACAATTCGCGCAGCTTGCCCACCTTGCGCTTCAGGAGCTCGATCGTGTAGTCGACGTCGGCTTCGGTGGTGAAGCGGCCGATCGTGAACCGGATCGAACTGTGCGCCAGTTCGTCGCTGCGGCCGAGCGCCCGCAGCACATACGAAGGCTCGAGCGACGCCGACGTGCAGGCCGAACCCGACGACACCGCGATGTCCTTGATCGCCATGATCAGCGACTCGCCCTCGACGAAGTTGAAGCTGGCGTTGAGATTGTGCGGCACGCGCTTTTCGATGTCGCCATTGAGATAGACCTCTTCGATCTGCGACAGGCCCTGCCACAGCCGGTCGCGCAGCATCCGGATCCGCTCGTTCTCGGCCGCCATCTCGATCCGCGCGATGCGGAATGCCTCGCCCATGCCCACGATCTGGTGCGTGGGCAGCGTGCCCGAGCGCATGCCGCGCTCGTGACCGCCGCCGTGCATCTGCGCCTCGATGCGCACGCGCGGCTTGCGCCGGACGAAGAGCGCGCCCATGCCCTTGGGGCCGTAGGTCTTGTGCGCCGAGAACGACATCAGGTCGACCTTGAGCTTGCCCAGGTCGATGACGACCTTGCCGGTGGCCTGCGCGGCGTCCACGTGGAAGATGATGCCGCGCGCGCGGCACAGCTCACCCATCGCCGGAATGTCCTGGATCACGCCGATTTCGTTGTTGACGAACATCAC
The DNA here is from genome assembly GCA_031410015.1 of Betaproteobacteria bacterium. Classification (GTDB taxonomy): domain Bacteria; phylum Pseudomonadota; class Gammaproteobacteria; order Burkholderiales; family Casimicrobiaceae; genus VBCG01. The sequence goes on from JANNYI010000610.1 coordinate 8,523, forward strand.
CGACGCCACGATCGTGTCCGGGCGCAATGCAGCCTCGAACTTGTCCATGGCCACCATCCCGAAATCGTCGACCTCGAGATACGTGACCTCGAAGCCCTCGCGCTCGAGGTCGCGCATCGTGTCGAGCGTGGCCTTGTGCTCCGTCTTGACCGTGACGAGGTGCCTGCCCTTGTCCTTGTAGAAGTGCGCGGCGCCCTTCAACGCAAGGTTGATGGATTCCGTTGCGCCCGACGTCCACACCAGCTCCTTGGCATCGCAGTGGACGAGCCGCGCGACCTCTTCGCGCGCTTCCTCCACCGCGGCTTCGGCCGTCCAGCCGAACGAATGCGACCGCGAGGCCGGATTGCCGAACTCGTCGGTGAGATACGTGATCATCTTTTGCGCCACGCGCGGATCGACCGGCGTGGTGGAGGAATAGTCGAGGTAGATGGGCAGTTTCATGAGGCTCGGTCAGCGTTCGTGGGATTGGGTGATGGTGCGGTTCAGACGGCCGCCGTTACGGGCACCTTGCACGGCGTGGTGCCGGCCGGCGCGGGTCGCGCATCGTGGAGCGCGGCGCGGATTGCGGCCTGCTCCTGTTGCGCCACCAGCTGCGCCAGCGTCACGCCCGACAGGAACGAAAAGATGTGATTGTTGAGGCCTGCCCACAGGTCGTGGGTCATGCAGCGGCGGTCGTCGTGACAGTTTTCGAGGCCGCCGCATTGCGTGGCATCGATCGGTTCATCGACCGCAACGATGATCTGCGCCACGGACAATTGCGCGGCGGCGCGGGCGAGGTGATAGCCGCCGCCAGGGCCGCGGACGCTGGCCACGATGCCCGACCGCCGCAGCTTGCCGAACAACTGCTCGAGATAGGACAGCGAAATGCGCTGCCGCTCCGAGACCGCGGCCAGCGTGACCGGCCCGTTGGCGCCGTGCATGGCGACGTCGATCATCGCGGTAACCGCGAAGCGGCCTTTGGTTGTCAATCGCATGGTCGCGCCCCTTCAGTGCGGCAGGCACGAAGCGGTGCCGCAGGCCCGCATGATCCGCCGCCGGACATTGTCGTGAACAACTCGATCAGGATTTGCACAATTCACCAAGGAAGTATTGTATACCCGAACAAATTAGTCAACTAAACGAAGCCGAAGTTCACTCCAGCATCTTGTTGATTTGCTTGGGATCGAAGCCATCCGCCGTCGCCTTGTCGTCCCCGCAGTCGAGGCCGCCCCGCTTCAGCTGCTCCACCAGCTTGGCGAAGCGCTGCTCGGAAGCAGCCGCATGGTCGAGCATCTGGTGAATGGCCTGGACGATCGGGTCGTTCATGTCCGCGGCAATGGCATAGGCCGAGAAGCCCATGCGCTCGGCTTGTGTTTCCCGGCGGTCATGGTCGGCCTCGGTGACGATGCGCGCGGGAATGCCCACCGCCGTGGCGTTGGCGGCAACGTCGCGCACCACGACGGCATTGGAGCCTATCTTCGCGTTATCGCCGATAACTATCGGCCCCAATATTTTGGCCCCGGCGCCGACCACCACGCCGCGACCCAGCGTCGGATGGCGCTTGCCCTTGTTCCACGAAGTGCCACCCAGCGTGACGCCATGGTAGAGCGTCGAATCGTCGCCAATTTCGGCGGTCTCGCCGATGAC
>JANNYI010000611.1:0-17127 GCA_031410015.1 Betaproteobacteria bacterium
CAACGTCGCCGCCATCAACGCGACCAACGCCGCCGCCGCAGAGAACAACGCCGTGATCTCCGACTGCTTCTGCTCGAACACCAGCTTCGAATTGAGCGTTTCGTAGACCTTGCGCAGGTCGGTGGCCGTGCCCGCGTAGAAGTATTCGCCCTGCGTGATGTTGGCGATATTCTTCAGCGCCGCCTCGTCCAGGCGCACGCGCATCGACCAGCCCTCGGCGCCGATCATCTCGCCCTTTTCCGTGCCGATGCCCACCGTGAATACACGCACGCCGCGCTCGGCCGCCATCCGCGCCGCTTCCAGCGGATCGGGCCCCGTGGTGGTCTGCCCGTCGGTCAGGAGGATGATGGCCGCTGACACGTACGATCCGGGCGGCACCGCCTTGACCTCCGGCTTGTCGCCCTTGCCGCCCTTGCCCGCCTTGTCGATGGGCGCCGAGCGCGATTGATCGCCGCGCGGATTCCACGACCGCAGGTCGAACTCGGCTTCCGGGAAAATGGTTTTCAGCGACACGAGGATGCCGCTGCCCACCGCCGTGCCGCGCTGCAGCTGGAAGCGGTCGATGGCCGCGATGATGTCCTCGCGGTTCTTGGTGGGCGGCTGCACCACGGCGGCGGTGCCGGCAAACGACACGATGCCCACGCGCGTGCGCGACGGCTGCTCGTTGACGAACGCGCGCGCCGCCTCCTGCGCCGCGACGATGCGGCTGGGTTGCACGTCGGTGGCGCGCATGCTGCCCGACACGTCCATCGCGAGGATGATGGTTTCGTGCTGCGACGGCAGCATCACGATCGCCTGCGGCCGCGCGATGGCGATCAGCATCAGCGTCAATGCGATCAGCATCAGCACCGGCGGCACATGGCGGCGCCAGCGCTGGCCGGGGCCGATGGCCTCCTTGATCATCGCGAGGCTGGCATAGCGCACCGACGCGCTCTTCTTGCGCGACAGCAGCCACACGTAGAGCGCCACCAGCACCGGTACGAGCAGCAGCAGCCACAGCAGTTCGGGCCACAGGAAGGTCATGACGGCCGGCTCGTCAGGTGTTGCGGCACGCCACCGCCGGCGGCGAGACGGCTGCGCTGCTTGCGCAGGTCGGCGAAGCGCATGATGGCGTCGACCAGGTCATCGTCGGTGGCGAGCTCCAGCGCATCCACACCGGCATGCACGAAGGCTTCGCGCAGTTCTTCCTCGCGCTTGATGGCCAGTTCCGCAAAGCGCCGGCGAAAGCCCTTGTCGTGCGTGTCGACGAAAATCTGCTCGCCCGATTCGGCGTCCTGGATGTGCAGCATGCCCAGATCCGGCATTTCCATTTCCAGCGGATCGTACAGCCGCACCGCGATCACCTCATGCCGTTGCGCGAGATGCGCCAGCGTCTTGGCCCAGCCGGGCGCGCTGATGAAATCCGACACGACGAATACGACCGAACGCCGCCGCATGATCTCGTTGGCGGTGCGCAGCAGCTCGTCGATGTTGGTGGCCTTGGATTGGCGCACCTCGGGCCGCGACAGCATGCCGTGCAGGATATGCATCACGTGGCGGCGCCCGGTGCGCGCGGGGATCACGGTGTCCACCTCGCCGCCGTAGAACATGGCCCCCACGCGATTGCCGTGGCGGGTCAGCATCCGCGCGATCACCGTGACGAAGTCGGCGGAGATCGCGCGCTTGCGCACGTGCTCGGAGCCGAAGTCCACCGACGGACTCAAGTCCAACAGGAACCACGCGGCCACCTCGCGCTCCTCGTTGAACTCGCGCACGTGCGGCACCTGGAGCCGCGCGGTCACGTTCCAGTCGATGTGGCGCACGTCGTCGTGATACTGGTACTCGCGCAGGTCGGCCAGATCGAGGCCGTAGCCGCGAGAGAGCGTGCGGTAGTCGCCGTGCAGCACCCCGTCGAGGCGGCGCAGCACCGTCCATTCGAGGTGGCGCAGGACGCTTTCAGCCGTTCGCGACGCGGACATGCGCTTCCAGCGGCTTTTCCGGCGCGGCCACGTGCGCCATGATGGTCTGGATCAGCATGTCGGGCGTCTTGCCGTCCGCCAGCGCTTCGTAGGAAAGCACCAGCCGATGACGGAGCACGTCCGGCACGAGATCAGTGACATCCTCCGGCAGCGCGTAGGTGCGACCGCGCAGGTAGGCCAGGGCGCGCGCGCCTTCGATCAGGCCGATCGTGGCGCGCGGACTCGCGCCATACGTCAGGTACTTGCCGAAGTCCTTCAACCCGAAGCGCTGCGGATTGCGCGTGGCCGCCACGAGGCGCACCGCATACTGGATGAGGTTGGGATCGACGTAACAGGTGCGGCACTCGCGCTGAATGGCGGCGAGCTGTTCGGTGGTGGCCACAGCAGTGACGTGCACCGGCTCGCCGGTGACCCGCTGCACGATCACGAATTCTTCCTCGTCGGTGGGATAGTCCACCAGCACCTTCATCATGAAGCGGTCGACCTGCGCCTCCGGCAGCGGATAGGTGCCCTCGGTCTCGATCGGATTCTGCGTGGCCATCACCAGGAACGGATCGGGCACCTTGTGCGATTCGCCGGCGATGGTCACCTGCCGCTCCTGCATCACCTCGAGCAGCGCGCTCTGCACCTTGGCCGGCGCGCGATTGATTTCATCGGCCAGCAGCAGGTTGGCGAACACGGGGCCGAGCGACGTGGCGAAGTCGCCCGTCTTCTGGCTGTAGATGCGCGTGCCGACCAGATCCGCCGGCACGAGGTCGGGTGTGAACTGGATGCGCTTGAACGAGCCGGTGATCGTGCGCGCCAGCGTTTTCACCGTGAGCGTCTTGGCGAGTCCCGGCACGCCTTCCACGAGGAGGTGCCCCTGCGCGAGGATGGCCACCATCACGCGCTCGAGGAAAGGATCCTGCCCCACGACGACTTTCTTCACCTCGTAGAGGATGCGTTCCATCAGCGTGGCGACTTCGGACTGCGGGGTCAGGTTCGATTCCATGGTGTCCCGTGCGAGTGAATGGAGATGGCTAGAAAGGCGACATGCCGACGGCGGCCGCTGCGTTTTCGATGGGCACCGCAAAGCCGATGCCGATGAACACGCGCTGCGAAGTCGGATTGAGAATGCCGGTGACGATGCCCACCACTTCGCCATCGGCCGTCACCAGCGGGCCACCGGAATTGCCGGGATTGGCCGCCGCGTCGAACTGGATGAGATTGGTGAGAATGCGCTTGCCTTCCACCGACTGGTACTCGCGTTTGAGGCCCGACACGACGCCGGCGGAGGCCGACGGGCCGATGCCGAAGGGAAAGCCCACCGCCACCACGTGATCGCCCACCTGCAGGTCGGCCGTGGAGCGTAGCGTGGCCGCCACCATGTCGTCCGGCACCGCCTTGGCCTGCAGCACGGCGAGGTCGTGCTCCGGGCGCGTGCCGATGATCACGGCCTCGGCCTCGAAGCCGTCGAAGAACGTGATGCGGATGCGTTCCGCGCCCGCGACCACATGCAGGTTGGTGAGGATGATGCCCTTGTCGACAATCACCACGCCGGTGCCCACACCACCGCCGCGGCGCTTGCCGGGCCTGGCGTCGGGATCCTTGTCCGAACCCTTGCCCGCCGCGCCCTTGTCCTTGCCGGCGTCAGGCGCGCTGCCCTTGTCGCCACCGGCCAGCTTGTCGGCGGGGCGCTGCTTCGGGTCGCCCGGTTTGTCGGGCACGATGAACTGGCCCTTGCCGCCGTGCGGCGACACGCGACCATCCGGCAACACCTTGCCGCCCGGCGCGACCTTGCCACCACCCTTGACCGGCTCGTCGTCGTCCTCTTCCGGCCCGATGCCCACCACGCGCACCACCGACGGCAGGATCGCCGCGTAGGCCTTGGATTCGAGGGACGGCAGCGGCGTGTTCTCCAGCGTGTTGAGAACGGCCGCGTCGATGTCCTTCTGCGTGAGCTCGCCCGCCACCGGCCGCATCTTCGCGTGGGTGGCCACCAGCGCCACGGCGAACAGCGCGCCCGCCAGCACCAGCAGTGGACGATCGTAGCGGCGCCACAGCCGGCGCAGGCGTCCTTCCGGCTTGGCTGGGCGCCCGCCCACCGTGCCGTCCGCAGCCTGGGGCGGCAATGCTTCTGCTGAAGGATTGGCCGGCGCGTCCGCGCGCACGGGTTCCGGCGTTTTCGCGCGGCGGGAACTGCTGTACAGCGCTGTCTTCTTCATCCGTGGGAGTCTCGCAGGAAGCCGAAGCTGCGGCGCAATCACGTTAGCACGGCAGCGCCGGAACGTACATTGGCCAGCGTCTTGACAACTACGGCGCGGCGACGCGCGGCTTCAAGGTGACCCGCCCGGGCGGCGCCGGCGGCGCGACCGGAGGCGGCGGCCGGTAATACGCCTCGAACTGCTGCACCAGCACCACGTAGTCGCGCGTTTCCGGATACGGCGGAATCGTCCGCGCGTATTGCTCGACCGCGCCTTCGCCCGCGTTGTACGCCGCCAGCGCGAGGCTCAGGTCCTGGTCGAAGCGCTGCAGCAGGTCGCGCAGGTAGCGCGTGCCGATGCGCAGGTTGGTGGCGGGATCGAACAGCTGCTGCTCGACGGTACGTTTTGCATTGGCCGCCACGCCATAGCGCGCGCCGGTGGCGGGCATGATCTGCATCAGGCCCAGCGCGCCCTTCGGCGACACGGCCTGCGGCTCGAACGCCGACTCGACCGCGATCATCGCCTTGACCAGCGAGGGGTCGAGGCCATGCGTCCTGGCACTGGCATCGATCAGGCCCTTGTAGCGTTCGAGGTTGGGATGTTGCGCCACGCGCAGGAACAGCTTGTGGTTCTGCAACAGCTCGGACGGTGCGGGCGCCGCGGGCACCGGCACCGGATCGAGGCTGCTGCCGCCCTTGAAGAAAAGCTGGTAGCGGTCATCGCGCTTGTCGGGGGCGAAGTGGGTGACGCCGGCGTCGTCGATGTAGGCCCAGACCTCGGCATGCGATGCGGGCGAACCCAGCATCCCGATCAGGACGACGCCCAGTGCTGCGCCCAGTCGACGCCAGCCGGCGCCGACGATCAACGGACCGGCGGCGACGTCATCGACTGGTTCCAGGGATCGGGCATCGGCCATCCCGGCATTATCGCGCGGTTGGCTCCGAGGCGTTCCGGCGGCAGGCGCAGGTGATTGAATCGATCAAGGATCAGGGTGGCGTGCCTCGATCGCGCCGGAACAAGGCGTTGAGCTCGGCGCCGGACGCCGCGTCGCCGAATCCGTCGAAGCTGCCCTCGTCCGCTAGGCACCTGGCCGCGCGCATGAACCCGCCCCACGCCGACCGCGCCAGGGCACCGCCGATGCTCACGCGCCGCACACCCAGTGCCGCGACGTCGCGCAACGTCAGTGCGGTCGGGGCGCCGATGAGCAGGTTGAACGGTTTGGGCGCCACGGCGTCCACCACGGCCGCGATGTCCTCGCGGGTGCGCAAACCCGGCGCGTACAGGCAGTCGGCACCGGCATTGGCATACGCCTTCAGCCGCGCAATGGTTTCGCCGAGATCGGGACGCCCGACTAGAAAGCACTCGGCGCGTCCGACCAGCAACACGTCGCCGCCGCTGGCGTCGATGGCATGGCGCGCCGCGCGCATGCGTTCGATTGCCGTGTCGAGATCGAAGAGCGGGTGTGCGGCATCGCCGGTCGAGTCCTCGATCGAAAGCCCGGCCACGCCGGTCTGCACGGCGAGGCCGACACTCTCCGCCACCGCGGCTGCGTCGAGCGCGAACCCGCTTTCGAAGTCGGCGTTCACCGGCAGATCGGTGGCGGCAACCATGGTGGCAAGGTGGGCCACCACCGCATCGCGCGACATGGCGTTGTCCGGGTGTCCCTGCGACCACGCGAAACCGGAACTGGTGGTGGCCAGCGCCTTGAACCCCAGACTTTGCAGGTACAGCGCGCTGCCCACGTCCCAGGGATTGGGAATGACGAAGCAACCGGCTTCGTGCAGCTGGCGAAAGGCGCGCCGCTTGTCGGCGATATCGGGGCGGATCAGGGTCATGGGGTTGCCCATGTCGCAAGTATGCCTTGCCGCAGGCCTGGCACCGGGGCAGCAATCCGGGCCTGCGCCGAAATTTGTCTAACCAATGTCCATGTTTTGTCCACCATAACCGATGAATTTGCCTGACAACCTCCCGGTCTGTGCAATGAGTTCGGCATTCGTGTCGTACTACAGAACACACCCTCAAACTGTGAATTGGAGAGACGTACCATGAAATCGAAACTCGGCGCCGCCATCGTTGCCCTCGGCATTGCCTTCAGTGCCGCCGTGACCCCCGCTGTCGCCGCACCAACCGCCCAGATCAACAATGGGTACACGCTGGTCGAATTTTTTCCGGAGTTCATTGGCGCGCTGACATCGCTGCAAATTGCCCCGTCGAAGAATCTGCCAGCCACGCTGTATCAGCGGATCGGCTTCTTTCCGATCACCGGAGGGCGGCTGGACGCTTCGAACGCCCGGGGTGAGGTTCCGCACTCCGGTGGACTCAAGCTGACCAAGGCTTCGACCCAGGTGATCCTGTCCGACTTCGTGATCGACACGGCCGGCGCGGCACCGAAGCTGACGGGAATTGTGACCGCCAACGGTTCGCTCGTCGGCCGCATTCCACTGTTCAACGTGGCGTTGCCGCAAATTGCACTGCCACTGGTGCTGCCCCCCGGCCCTGAAATCCTGCTGATCGAAGGCAGCCGCATCACGTTGACTCAGGAAGCCGCCACCGCGCTGAACGGTGTCTTCGCCACCAGCGCATTCACGGCCGGATTCCCGATCGGCATCGCGTCGATCTACGCCAACTACTGAGCTTGACCGCAGGTCCCCGTCCGGGGACCTGCTCCCCGCCCTCGTCGCGCTGGCCCGGGATGCCTGCAAGGATCCCGGGCATGGTCCTTGCTGTAACCCACAGATTCGTAGGAAGTCGACTGGGGATACCGCGTGGGCCTGTCTGCACCTGCTGTACAACATGCTGCCCCGGCAGGCCCGTTTCCCGTCGACCAGACTTCGGCGCACGCGTTTGGCCGCGCCCTGCCGCTGCGCGATCCCGTCGAGGCCCAGAAACTGGTCTGTGTCGCGATTGGCCGGCTGGTGCTCCACGACTCGGACGATGACGCGCGCCTCGCCGCGCTGCTCGTCCTCGACCGGTACGCCCGGCAGATTCGGGACATGCTGCTCGTGCGGTATGTCGAGGGCGACGCCCAGTTGCGGGCACTTGATCGCAACTACTGGCAATCTGCGATGCGGCTCAGCCAGTCGTTCTTCAACGCGTACGAACGGTTTCAGCAGGGCAGCGGCCAACCTTACGATGTCGGTGGTCCCGCGTCGGTCAGCTGCCTACTCGCCCAACGCTTCCTGCACCGCAAGTTCGAATTCCTGCTGCGACTCTTCCGTTACAAGAAGCCCAACCCCGAGCATTGGCGCGGACTGCATGAAGCCTATGCGCAGGCGCGGGCCGACGAACTGACGAGCCACCCCGTCGTGGTCGTCCAGGCGGATGGGAAGCCCGGCCTGGCCACCACGCTGGAGGAGCAGTACATCCAGATTCTGCTGCTCGACATGATGAACGGCGGCCAATATTCGCCACGCGAGTTGCTGTGGGCCAGCAGCTGGTTCATGGACTGGAGCAGCGCACTGCCGCGGCTTGCGTCTGCATTCGAAGCCGATGCCGATCACCCCGACCGCGGCTTTGTCGTGGACCTTGGCAGCGGCACAGGCTTGAAGCGCGCGTCCGCCGAGTCCGCGGGCAACCAGCTGGTGTTCGATCCGTCGCCATTGATGCTTCTGATCGACGAGAAGGTTGCCTCGCTGGGTGATCCTATCGCGCATCGGCGCTGGTCGGCACCCGTCGAGCGCGAAGCGCAGATCGCCTTGCTTGCGCAACTCCGCATCCTGTTCGCCCCGAGCCCGGTCCTGATCGAGCGCCGCGAGGAGCGCACACCGGTTGCACAGTCCGTGCAGGCCATCGTCGGCCTGGCGGGCATTGCGCGGATGCTGCGCGAAGGCGCGCGGGCGGAGATCCACGCAAGCGCATCATCAGCCAACCAATCGGAGGGCGACACCATCCTGCCTTTTCATGGCAACGCACGGACGCCGTTGCCCATGCCCCAGGTGAACAGTCAACCTGTGGCGTTCGCCACCGACGACGACCTCGCCACACTGCAACAGTCCTGGCAGGTCAAGGACCGCAGCGATTCGGGGTGCCGCATGCGCGGGCAGATCCGCGACCTCAATCTGTGGATTCCAGGCTCCCTGGTCGCGATGCGCGAAGATGCGAACGCACCATGGACACTGAGCGTCGTGCGCCGGTTCAAGCGCCTGATGGTCGACCGTGTCGAGATCGGTGTCGAGCACATCGGCTGCCGGCCACGCTTCGTCAAGATCGTGACCGATGTCCGGCTGGATCCAGCCAGCGACGACCTGCCCGAAGCGTCGCGCCGGTCGTTCGCGGCGATCTATCTGCCCGCAAGCGAACAACTCCCGGCCATGCCGATCAAGACCCTGCTGCTTCCGGCGCGCGAATTCACGGCTGGTTCCACCGTGAAGTTGCTTTCATCCCGGGCGACCTATGTGCTGCGGCTCAATGCCCCGATCCAGCAGCACCTAGGCTTCGTCTGGACGTCCTTTTCCATCATCGACAACCATGCGGCAGCCGCCGATGTTTTGGGGCAGGTTGAACCAGCCGCGATGATCAGTGCCGGCGGGGCACGAGTCTGTGGGGTGGAAGCGCGTCCTTAGTGGCCTGCAATGGCCAATTCGAGACTGAGCGAAGCGCTCCGGGAAGCTCGCCCCGGGACCCGCGGCTTCTTCAGTTCATTTCGCGGTCCGCTTCTTCGCGCCCTTCTGCGCTGGCTTTTTTGCCGCCGGCGTACGGGTGGACTTCTTCGCGGTCGTCGTGGCGGTCTTCTTCACCGCCTTTTTCGCGGCTGGCTTGGGCGCCGCCTTCCTGGTGGCGGCCGGCTTCACCGCCGTTTTCTTCGCGGAGCGCGAACCGGAAACCTGCTTCACGGCCCGTTTCGCCGCTTTCTCCACCGCAGCGACCGCACCCCGGACCGAGGTCTTGACCGACTTCATGACACTTTTGGCCGTTTTCCTGACCTTCTTCTCGAGCGGACCCTGCGCGGCGGTTTTCTCGGCTTTCGACTTTTGGCGCAGGTCAGCCGCATGCGCGCGCTGGTAGGTCTGGATATCCTTGAACTGACCCGTCTCGTCACGGACGGCATAGAGCTTGGTACCGGATCGGCTTCTCATTGTGGTGCGACGCGTGACCATGGTTTCTCCTGTTTTGGGTTGTGGAACAGCCGGGCATGAATGCACCCGACACCTGCAGTATTCCCCAGTTCATCCGCCATGGCCGTGACGTGGGTCAACACCCCTATTCGCCAGCCCGGGTAGAGGGGCGCGCATTCGCCTGCGGCGTGCCTCGCTACTGGGCTATTTGTCCCTGGCATTGGACGAACGCTCCGAAATCGATGCCACGCGCACTCTTGTTGTAGTTCGTGCACCATTTGAATACCCCCTGATGCACTTCCAGACAGCTTGACCGTCCCGGATCCGCAACGAAGCTCACGCCGTTCTTCATCGACTCCATGCTCGTGTCCTGACAAAGCAGTCCGGAATTCCGGCCAGTCTGGTAGAAACTCCTGACCTCGAGGGTGTCGTAGCGGGCTCCGCATACTTCGCGGCAAGCGTCCTTGTGAATCGGCTGGCAGGAGGCGATTGCCGGGACATCCCGTTGCCGCAGGCCCGAAAAAGTGGAGGGACACTGGGGGGTATCGCTGCCGGCACTCTGCGTGGCATCGAATGCTTTCTGCGCATCCGCCAGCACCGCCTGCCTCGATTCCCGGTCAGCGCGTTGCTGTTCCGCAACCACAAGCGCGATCGCTTTTTGCCTTGCCGTCTCCTCGGCGTCCAGTTGGTCCTTCGATTTTCCGCATCCCGCGCTGGCGAGGGCGAGCACGCCCATCAGCAGCATGGCGCTGACGCGATTGAACCCGTTGGATCGCTGCATGTTGTTCCCGTGGCGCTGGCCAGGATCGATGGCTGGAAAAAGCCTTGAAGCCGAGGCTTTGCCGCTATGGCGCGCTGCCCACATCCCAAGAATTGGGGATGACGAAGCAACCCGACTCGTGCATTTGCTGGAACGTGCGCCGCTTGTCGGCAACGGGGAGCAGGTCGGCGTCATGGCGAGCGCCAGCACGGTCAAGGTGGCGCTTCTACTAAACGGCGCGTTCGAGGTAGCTCTGGAACACACCGACATGGACGAGCGCGGCGTCGGCATCATTCGGCCACAGGTCCTCGCTGCGGAAACGCACATCGTAGGTCGGCTCGTCCTGCGCCGCCACGCCATGGGCGTGGGCATCCGGGAACGGATAGACCGGCGACTCGCTCACGACCACGCCGACCTTGCCGCGAATGTAGCCGGGCATGCGGACGTGGCCCGGGACGCAATCAAGCTTCACCAGAACACGATCGCCGGGCCGGAAGCGCTCGCGCGTCGGTACGTTCGAGCGTCCCGGCGCACTGTTCGCCGCGAGGGGGACGTGGCCCCCGGCTCGCTGTTCCAGTTCGTCGCGGCTCAACACGCCTTTCTCGACACAGAGGGTGGCAAGACTCGTCAGCGATCGCTCGTAGTAGCTGGCGGCAAGATAATGGCGCGGCTCCATCCGCTCGATCGCGTGCCGGTATTCGTCCATGTTGAAGATGCCACTGCGCACGGCGAAGGCATAGAGCGCATTGGCGCGCACTTCCCAGGCAGCATGAAACGCGGTCGCGTTGCGCGTGTAGCGAACCGGGCCGAAGCCCTGCTTGCCACCCAGGTCGTGCATTCCGTCCATAGCCAGGCTCCGTCTAGAGGCGCGCCACGCCGATCATGGCGTCTCGCGTCACGATATCGACCAACCTCTCCTCGGGCCAGCCAACGACGGCAGGCGGCTGCATCGGCAGCACCATGTAGCGCGTATCCGCGGTGGTGTCCCACACCCGGATCTCGACCTCGGGCGGCAGGTCGAGACCCATCTCCTTCAGCACGGTGCGCGACTCGCGCACCACGCGCGCGCGGTACTCGAGATCCTTGTACCAATCCGGCGGCAGCCCGATGACCGTGAAGGCCGTGCAGGAGCACAGCGTGCAGCAGATGACGTTCTGCACATCCGGCGTGTTCTCCAGCACCACGAGGTGCCGATGATGTTTGGGCAGCGGGATACCAAGTTCGGCGACGGCAGCGCGGCCATCGGCCAGCAGGCGCTGGCGAAACGCCGGATCGACCCAGGCCCGCGCAACGACGCGCGCGCCGTTGCGCGGCACCCATTCCTCGGTGGCCAGGTGACTCAGGTCGGCCACGGCTTCGGTGGCCGTCATGCCGCGCTCGTCGAAGGCCGCCTGGATGGCATCGACGCGCCTTTCCACCGCAGCAATGGGCTGGTGGTGGGTGTGGTCTCGATCGGGCATGGTCGTCGTTCTCGAAAACGCGGACTTGGCGGAACGGGGCAGTATTCCCCTCGCCTTGGCGAGCGTCAACCGCGCGCCGCGTCTTCACCCATCGCCATCGCCCCTTGCGCACAACAACCTTGACGATCCCGGAATGCCGTCTATAATCACGGTACCGCATATCCATACGGCTTATTGCCCAAAGGATTCATTCCATGCCACCGCGATCCCGCCGCCCCTTCGCCCACCTCGAGCGCACCACCGATGCGCCGCTGCCGCGGCTCACCGCGCGGCAGCAGCAGATCCTCGACTGGATCCGCGGCCATATCGAAACCACGGGCATGCCGCCCACGCGCGCGGAAATCGCCACGGGTCTCGGCTTCTCCACCGCCAGCTCGGCGGAGGATCACCTGCAGGCGCTGGCCAAAAAGGGCGCGCTCGAACTGACGCCCGGCACGGCGCGCGGCCTGCGCCTGCGCGAAATGCCCGGCGTGCCGATGCAGGGCCTGTTGCCGCTGGTGGGTCGTGTCGCGGCGGGCAGCCCCATTCTCGCCACCGAGCACATCGAGGCGCAGTACCGCATCGACGCTGCGCTCTTCTCCCCGCACGCCGACTACCTGTTGCGCGTGAAGGGCACCAGCATGCAGGATGCCGGCATCCTCGACGGCGATCTCCTGGTCGTGCATCGCACGGCGGAGGCGCGCAGCGGGCAGATCGTGGTGGCGCGGCTGAACGAGGAAGTAACCGTCAAGCGGCTGAAACGCCGCGGGCGTGAAATCACGCTGGTGGCCGAGAATGCGGCATTCGCGCCCATCGTCGTCGACCCGCAGCAGACATCCTTTGCAATCGAGGGCGTGGCGGTGGGTGTGATCCGACCCAGCCGCTCGCTGTAATCGGGAGGCAATCGTCATGGCAACGGTTCGTGCAGGCAACAAGGGCGTCCTGCTGGTCGTGGACGTGCAGGTCGGCGTGATGAAGGAAGCGTGGGAGGCCCCGCGGATCATCAACAACGTGGCGCGCGCCGTCGAGCGGGCCCGCGCGGAGGGCGTGCCCGTGATCTGGGTGCAGCACTCGGCCGATGAGCTCGTCCCCTACACGCCGGGGTGGCAGTGGGTGCCGGAATTGGTGCCTGCAACAAGCGAGACGCTGATCCGCAAGGGGTTCAACTCGGCCTTCGAGCGCACAACGCTTGACGAGGATCTCGGGAAGCTCGGCGCCACGCACATCACGCTGGCGGGCGCCGCCACCAACTGGTGCATTCGCGCCACGGCTTATGGCGCGCTGGACCGCGGCTACGACCTCACGCTGGTCAAGGACGCGCATACCACCGGCACCATGGAGCTCGAGAACGGCACCAAAATCGAGGCTGCCACCGTCATCGACGATCTCAACATCGCGATGACCTGGTTGAGCTACCCCGACCGCAAGAACGGCACCGCCACCGCCGAGGAGGTCGACTTCACCACCCCCGGTGGCACGCGCTAGCCGGGGACATCGGATCGCGGCCACCATCCGCCATCTCGTGATGCTGTCGACAAACCTGTCCGCGGCCGCAACGCGCCGCACTGTTCCACGCACCCAAGGAGAGCCTCATGGCTGTGCAACCCATTCCCGCCGGTTACCACTCGGTCACGCCGTATCTCGTCGTCAAGGATGCCGCGCGTGCCATTGATTTCTATCAGCGCGCCTTCGGCGCCACCGAACTTCTGCGGTTGCCCACGCCGGACGGCAAGATCGCGCACGCGGAAATCAAGATCGGCGACTCGCCGGTGATGCTGGCCGACGAATCAAAGGAATTTCCCGGCCCGCAGACGCTGGGTGGCGCGGCGGTCAGCCTCATGATCTACACGCCCGACGTGAACACGATGTTCCCGCAGGCGCTGGCCGCGGGCGCCACGCAGCAGCGGCCGCTGGCCGACCAGTTCTATGGCGACCGCACCGGCACGCTGCTCGATCCCTTCGGCCACGTGTGGACCATCGCCACGCACACCGAGGATGTGGCGCCGGAGGAAATGGATCGCCGCTACCAGAAACTGCTGCAGGGAGGCTAAAGCGCCATGCATGTTCTCTACGGCAGTCGCGGTTCCGGTTCGGCGGCCATCGAGGCGGCGCTCGCGCTGCTCGGCACGCCGTTTCGCATCGTCGAGGCGGCGTCGTGGGTGCCGGGGCCCGGTCTCGACGAATTGCGCACGGTCAATCCGCTGGCGCAGATTCCCACGCTCGTCCTGCCCGACGGCACGGTGCTGACCGAGAGCGCAGCCATCCTGATGCACCTGGGTCTTGCGCATCCGGACACTACGTTGCTGCCGGTGGAAGCCTCGGCGCGCGCACAAACGTTGCGCGGGCTCGTCTACATCGCTGCCAATTGCTACGCCGCCATCGGCATCATCGATTTCCCCGAGCGCTGGTGCACCGACGCCGACGAGGCCACGAGCAAGCGCATCAAGGCCGGCTCCACCCAACGGCTGCACGAGCTGTGGGACATCTTTGCCGATACGTTTCCGGCGCAGCCCTTTCTTGGCGGCCGCGACATGGGTGCGCTCGACCTGCTGGCCGCCGTGGTGTCGAAGTGGTCGGGCGCACGGGCCCATCTCGCCGCGTCGCGTCCTGCATTCCGCGCACTGCTCGCGCACATCGAAAGCGATCCCCGCGTGGCGGCGGTGTTCACGCGGCACTGGCCGCCCGCCGCCTGATCTTTGATCGTCACAGAGAGCCTCGCCATGTCCATCGCAAGCGGTTGCTTCGCCATCGCGATGGCGGACGCCTGGAACCTGCCGTAGTCATTGCGATGCCCCACTCCGCCGCCGCCCTTGCCACGCTGCTCGCGCATCCCGCGATCTGGCGCGGCGACGATTGCGCCGTCGAGCCCGCGGCCGTGCCGTCGGGGTTTGCGGCGCTCGACGCCGTGCTGCCGGGGCGCGGCTGGCCGCAGGGCGCGCTGACCGAACTGCTGCTCGAACGCGAGGGCATCGGCGAGATCCGCCTCACGCTGCCGGCGCTGGCGCATCTGCAGGCCGCCGGCCGCGACGTCGTGTGGATCGCGCCGCCGTACCAGCCGTATGCGCCGGCGCTGGCGGCGGCCGGCATCGATCTCGCGCGCTATCATATCGTGCGCTGCGCCAACGCCAACGATGCACTGTGGGCCTTCGAGCAGGCGCTGCGCGCGCCCGAATGCGGCGCCGCCTTCGCGTGGCTGCCCACGCACGACGAGCGCCTGCTGCGCCGCCTGCAGGTGGCCGCGCGCGATGGCCGCACCTGGGGCGCGCTGTGGCGGCGGCCCGGACAGCGCGGCAGCGCCACCGCCGCGCCGTTGCGCCTCGCGCTGTCTCCACACGACGGCCAACTGGCGGTGCGGGTGGTGAAGCGCCGTGGCGCCGGCTTGCCGCAGCCGGTGCTGATCGACATCGACGCAGTTGTCGGCGCGCCGCATCGCGAATCCGCATCGATGCGGCCGCGGATGACCGGGAACATCGTCAAACCCCCACGCATGCAATCCGGCACGCAATGAAACATCCCGTGCAGGCGATGTTGTAGGCGAGGCTTCAGCCTCGCAGGAACAATGCGCGCATCGAACCCGCGAGGCTGAAGCCTCGCCTACCGGCCTACCGGCCTACCGGCCAAGCGGCCGCGCAACTACAAGCACACACACCATGCTCTGGGCCTGCCTCCTCTTTCCGCAACTGCCGCTCGACGTGTTCGCGCGCGGGCAGGCGCCCGCGCAGCAGGCGCACCCATTCGTGGTCAGCAGCGGCGGACACTATCCGCACGTGGTGGCCGCCAACGCCGCCGCCCGCGAGGCCGGCATCCGCACCGGCCAGTTGCTGTCGGGCGCGCTGGCGCTGGCGCCGGGCCTCACGCAGCGCGACCGCGATGCCGCGGCCGAAGCGCACGCGCTGGAGCAGCTCGCCACCTGGGCGCTGACGTTCACGCCGATGGCCTGCATCGCGCCGCCCAATGCCGTGCTGGCCGACATCGGCGGCAGCCTGCAACTCTTTGCGGGCTTGCCGCGTCTCGTGTCGCGGCTGGTGGCCGGGGCGCATGCGCTGGGCTATGCGCCGCGCCTGGGCCTCGCGCCCACGCCGGGCGCGGCATTGCTGCTGGCGCGCGCCGGATACGCCACGCCGGTCACCGCACCGGCGCAACTCGTTGCCGCGCTGGCGCCGCTGCCGCTGGCGCTGCTGGACATCGACGCACGCACGCGCGCCACGCTGCACGAGGCCGGCGTCACCCGCTTCGGACAGGCGATCGCCTTGCCGCGCGATGGGCTCGCCCGCCGCTTCGGCAGCACGCTGATGGCAACGCTGGACCAGGCGCTGGGCCGCATCCCCGACCCGCGTCCGCCGCACCTGCCCGCGCCGCGCTTCACCAGCAAGCTCGACCTGCCGGCGCCGGTGCATGACGTCGAGGCGCTGGGCTTCGGCGTGCAGCGGCTGGTGCAGGAACTCTCGACGTGGCTGACGGCGCGCGGCCTGGGCGTCGTGCGGATGACGCTCACGCTGACGCACGAGCGGCACATGCGGCAGCGCGGCGTGCCCGCCACCGTGGTGCCCTTCGCGCTCGGATCGCCGGCACGGATGCCCGCCCATCTGCTGGGCGTGCTGCGCGAGCGGCTGGCGCGCGTCGTGCTGCCCGCCTCCGTCGAAACCATCGCGCTGACCAGCGACGATGTCACGCCGCTGGCCGGCCGCAACCTCGGCCTCCTGCCGGGCGACGAGGCCGACGCCGTCACCGTGCCCCTGCTCGACCGCCTGCGCGCGCGCCTGGGGGAGAACGCGGTGACGTTGCTGGCGCCGCAAGCCGAGCATCGCCCCGAGCGCGCGCTGTCCGATGGACCCGTCGGCATGCCTGCCGGCACCGGGAAATCCTGTAGGCAAGGCTTCAGCCTTGCAGAAACGACGGGGCAGGCGAAGCGGCCATCCGCCAGAAAGCGCAGCACCAGGCCGACGCCTGTCGTGCCCCTGCCCGAGGCCCCCCGCCCGCTGTGGCTGCTGGCCGAGCCGCAGCCGCTCGCGCATCTCATTAAAAATGGGGTCAGGGTCGTATTAATCGTTGGCATCGCTGCGATTAATTCGACCCTGACCCCATTTTTAATGTGCGATGGCCCCGAGCGCATCGAGTCCGGCTGGTGGGATGGCGCCGACGTGCGCCGCGATTATTTCGTCGCCCGCACGCCTGCCGACGAGACCGTGTGGATCTATCGCGATCATCGCTACGGCATCGAGGATGGCGAGTGGTTCCTGCACGGATTGTTCGCGTAGACCGCGGGTATACTTTCCGACTTTTGCGCGCGTTGCGCCGGCGCAACGTACCCGCGACAACCATTGGAGCACACCATGAGAACCGCCGCTTCGACCCGCCTGAAATGGATCCTGCTATGCGCCGTCGCGGCGACATTGCTTGCCGGCTGCGGCAAGAAGGACGATCCCATCGCGCAGGCAAAGAAGGACGACGTGGCCAAGGGCGTGCCCGCGCCGGGCATCGCCGAAACGAAGGCCATCGCCGAGGAAGGCTTCATCTACGGGCTGCCGCTCGTGATGAACTATGCGGTGATGAACGAGTTCGTCGTCGACAAGAACTCCGGGCAATACAAGGCTCCGTTCAACACCATCAGCAACGAAGCCCGCGTCTTCACGTACAAGGACACGGCGGTCGTCACGCCCAACAGCGACACGCCATATTCGATGCTGTGGCTCGACCTGCGCGCGGAGCCGATGGTGATCTCGGTACCGGCCG
>JANNYI010000612.1:0-8051 GCA_031410015.1 Betaproteobacteria bacterium
GTAATTAATGAACTGCTGGTACACCATGGCCACATTGCGATCGCGAACCGGCGTGCCGGTCACGTCGTGCCCGTCGACCATGACCCGCCCCTTTGCCGGCGCGTCCAGCCCTGCCATGACGCGCATCAGCGTCGTCTTCCCGGCCTGTGTGGCACCCAGCAGCACGGTCACGGCGCGTGGCACCAGCGTCAAGTCGAGCGGGTGCAAAAAGACCTGTGCGCCCGCACGCTGCTCGATGCCTACGAGCGTCAGATCCACGCGGCGCCCGTGTTCGTCGAGGCAGCGGACCGGATGGGAATTGGAATCATGGGGGAAAGAGTATTGGTGGTTCGGCCATGCGGGTCAACCGACGCTTGACCTCGAGCGACGGCACTACGCCTCCATCCGGACAGCGAAGGCCCGGATGAGCCAAGCGGTCTTCGCCAAGTTGCTCAACGTGTCACTGTCCACCGTGCAGAAGTGGGAGGCTCCCACCGCAGGCAAGCATCCAGGCGGAGCAGCCGCAACGTTGCTTCAGCTCATCGAACGCAAAGGAATCGACGCCATCGTTTGAACCACAAGCAGACGTCGCGCCGACCACGCCGCCGCCACAACGTCCTGCGGCGACTTCCGCTACCCTAACCCGCGGCCATTACCGCCCGCCCCGCCAGCACAGGAATCAGGTGCGCCCGATAGGCCGCCGATCCATGCAGGTCGCTGTTCAATCCTGCCGCATCCATCTTTACTGCGCGCGCGGCATCGTTGGTGAAGGCTTTGCCCAGCGCGTCTTCCAGCGCCTTGGCGCGGAACACGCTGGAGGCCCCACCCGTCACTGCCACGCGCACGCCACCTGCCGTCTGTGCGACGAACACGCCGACCAGCGCAAACCGCGACGCCGGCTGCACGAATTTGATATACGCCGCTTTCTTCGGGATCGGGAAGCTCACGGAGGTGATCAACTCGCCCTCCTCCAGCGCCGTTTCATACATGCCCTTGAAGAATGCATCGGCCGCGATCTGCCGCTTGTTGGTGTGCACGGTGCCGTTCAACGCCAGCACCGCCGCCGGATAGCAGGCCGCGGGGTCGTTGTTGGCAAGCGCGCCGCCCAGCGTGCCCATGTTGCGCACCTGGCGATCGCCGATGCCTTCGGCCAGCGCCGCCAGCGCGGGGATGGCATCCGTCACCACCTTGGATGACGCCACTTCCGCGTGCCGCGTCATCGCGCCGATGACGACGGCGTCGCCTTCCTTGCGGATGCCCTTCAATTCGGCGATGCCGGAAAGATCCACCAGCGCGCCGGGTTGGGCCAGCCGCAGTTTCATCGCTGCGATCAGGCTTTGGCCGCCGGCCAGCGCCTTGCCGCCGGATTGCGCGAGCAGCGCGGCCGCATTGGCCACCGATGTTGCCTTGTGCATTTCGAAGCTGTACATGGTCGTTTCCTTAAGCCTTGGCCGACTGGATGGCCTTCCACACACGGTGTGGCGAGGCGGGCATGTCGATGCGGGTGACGCCGACGGCGGACAGCGCGTCGTGCACGGCGTTCATGATCGCGGCGGGCGCGCCGATGGCACCGGCTTCGCCGCAACCCTTGGCGCCCAGCGGATTGTGCGTGCACGGCGTCACGCGCGTGCCCACCTTGAACGACGGCAGGTCGTCGGCGCGCGGCATCGCGTAGTCCATGTAGCTGCCGGTCAGCAGTTGCCCGCTCTCCGGATCGTAGACACAGTGTTCGAGCAGCGCCTGCCCGATGCCCTGCGCCACGCCGCCGTGCACCTGCCCCTCGACGATCATCGGGTTGATGATGTTGCCGAAGTCGTCCACCGCGGTGAACGCGGCGACCGTCACGACACCGGTGTCGGGGTCGATCTCGACTTCGGCGATGTGCGTGCCCGCCGGATACGTGAAGTTGGTGGGATCGTAGAACGCCGTCTCGTCGAGTCCCGGCTCCAGCTTGTCCAGCGGATAGTTGTGCGGGACGTACGCCGCCAGCGATACTTCGGCGAAGGCCTTGCTGCGGTCGGTGCCCGCCACCGTGAACTTGCCGTCCTTGAACTCGATGTCGCCTTCCGCCGCCTCAAGCAGGTGCGCCGCGATCTTCTTGCCCTTGGCGATCACCTTGTCCAGCGCCTTGACGATGGCGGTGCCGCCCACCGACAGCGAACGCGAGCCGTAGGTGCCCATGCCGAAGGGCACGCGCCCCGTGTCGCCGTGGACGACGTCGACATTGGCGATGTCGATGCCCAGGCGCCCGGCCACGATCTGCGCGAACGTGGTCTCGTGCCCCTGCCCGTGGCTGTGCGACCCGGTGAACACCGTGACGCTGCCGGTTGGATTGACGCGCACTTCGCCGGCCTCGAAGAGACCGGCGCGCGCACCCAGCGCACCTGCAACGTTGGACGGCGCGAGACCGCACGCCTCGATGTACGACGCGTAGCCAATGCCGCGCAACTTGCCGCGCCTGGTCGAATCCGCCTTGCGCGCCGCGTAGCCCTTCACATCCGCCAGCTCGTTGGCGCCGTCTAGCGTGGCATCGTAGTTGCCGATGTCGTAGGTCAGCGCGACGGGCGTGGCGTACGGGAACGTGCGGATGAAATTGCGGCGGCGGATCTCGTCCTGTGGCAACTTCATGTCCACCGCAGCCTGATGCACGAGACGCTCGACGACGAACGTGGCTTCCGGGCGCCCCGCGCCGCGATAGGCATCAACAGGCGCGGTGTTGGTGAACGATGCCGTCACCTCGACGTAGATGGCCGGCGTCGTGTATTGCCCGGCCAGCAGCGTGGCGTAGAGAATCGTCGGGATGCACGACGCGAACGTGGACAGATACGCGCCCATGTTGGCGTTGGTCATCACGCGCATCGCGAGGAACTTGCCGTCCTTGTCCATTGCCAGCTCGGCGTGCGTGACGTGGTCGCGGCCATGCGCATCGGAAACGAAGGCTTCGCTGCGGTCGGCCGCCCATTTGATGGGCCGGTTCACGCGCTTGGACGCCCACACCATCGCGGTCTCTTCGCCGTACAGGTAGATCTTGGAGCCGAAGCCGCCGCCCACATCGGGTGCGATCACGCGCACCTTGGTTTCGGGCAGACCCAGCACGAAGGCCGTCATCAGCAGCCGCTCGACGTGCGGGTTCTGGTTCGACACGTACAGCGTGTACGCATCGGCCGCGCGGTCGTAGGACGCCAGCGCGCAGCGCGGCTCGATCGCGTTGGGGACCAGCCGGTTGTTGATGATGTCGAGCTTCGACACGTGCGCGGCCTTGGCAAACGCCGCATCGACGGCCGCCTTGTCGCCCAGCGCCCACAGGTAGCACTTGTTGCCCGGCGCCTGCTCGTGGATCTCCGGTGCGCCGGCCTTCAGCGCATCGACGCAATTGACGACCGCGGGCAGCACTTCGTAGTCGACGTCGATCAGCTCGGCGGCGTCCTTGGCCTGGTTTTGCGTTTCGGCAATCACCAGCGCCACCTGGTCGCCCACATAGCGCACCTTGCCCTGTGCCAGCACCGGATGCGGCGGCTCGTTCATCGGCTTGCCGTCGGTGCCGGTGATGAGCCACCCACAGGGCAGCCCGTTGACGCCCGTCAGGTCGGCGCCGGTGAAGATGGCGACGACGCCCGGCGCGGCCTTGGCCTTGGTGAGATCGATGCTGCGGATGTTGGCATGCGCATGCGGCGAGCGCAGAAACACGCCCGCGGTCTGGCGCGCCATGTTGATGTCGTCGGTGTACTGCCCGGCGCCGGTGATGAAGCGCAGGTCTTCCTTGCGGCGTACCGATTGGCCGATCACGCCCGGTTCAGTGGCTCCCATGATCGTCTCCTACTTCGCCATGGCCGTGGCGCCCAGCTGCACGGCGCGCACGATGTTGTGGTATCCGGTGCAGCGGCAGATGTTGCCTTCGAGCTGCTCGCGGATCGTGGCCTCGTCGGCACCGGGATGCCGGGCGACGAGATCGATGGCGCTCATCACCATGCCGGTGGTGCAGAAGCCGCACTGCAGCCCGTGGCACTCCTTGAACGCCGCCTGCATCGGATGCAGCGTGCCATCCTCCGCGGCGAGGCCTTCGATGGTGAGCACTTCCGCGCCGTTGGCCTGCACCGCCAGGACGTTGCACGCTTTCACCGCGCGGCCGTCGACGTGAACCGTGCAGGCGCCGCACTGCGCAGTGTCGCAGCCGACGTGGGTGCCGGTGAGCGCGAGGTTGGTACGCAGGAAATCCACCAGCAGCGTGCGCGCATCGACTTCTGCGCTCACGGCCTTGCCATTGACCTTCATCGACAGGGAAACGGACACGGACAGCCTCCTTCGGAGTGGACGCCTCGGACGGGCGCCTTGTGGATGGGTGATGCGAGAGCGAAGTGCAAGAATACTGCGCGCCCACGATGACAGCAATGCAACACGCGCCTTGCGCGCCGCAACAATGGCCGTCAGTTGAGCGTGGTGATGTACTGGGCGAGGTTCTCGATGTCCTGGTCGGACAGCGTGCCCGCCACCGAAGTCATGTTGCCGGCGTCGTTGGTGCGCCGCTTGTGCTTGAAGTCCTGCAGTTGCTTGATCACATACTCGTAATTCTGGCCGGCAACACGGGGAATCTCGTTCTGTCCGGAAAAGCCGCCCAGGTGGCACATCGGGCACAGGACCGCGTCGGCCACCTTGAGGCCGGCCGAGACCTTGGCCGAATCGGCCTTGAACTGGTTGGTGGCCTGCTTCTGTGCGGCGAACCAGTTGCCCAGCGCAATCATGTCGTCGCGCGAGAGGTCGGCGACCATGGGCGACATCTGCGGGTCCTTGCGCCGGCCTTCCTTGAAGTCCTTCAACTGGACGTAGATATAGCGCCACGTCTGTCCTGCCAGGCTGGGATTCTGCGGTATCACCGCATTGCCGTTGGGACCATGGCAGGCGACACACAGGTCGGCCTGCGGCGGCTTGGGCGGCATCGGCGCAGGTTGCGCATCCGCTGCTCCCGCGAAACAACCGGTGACGACGGCAAACATGGCAAGAACGACGGATCGTGAGTTCATGGACGCAATTCTAGACGATCAAAAAACGCGGCCACCTTGAACAACAAGGTGGCCGCACGGGAGTAAAGCCAGAGAGGTCAGGGAACAGCGAAGACGAATACGCTGTTACCGCGCTTGGCGTCGATCTGGTTGTTGCCGCCCGCCGCGACCGCCACGTACTGTTTGCCGTTGACCATGTACGACACCGCCGGGGCGTTGACGCCGGCGCCGGCGTTGTACTTCCACAGTTCCTTGCCGCTGGAGGCGTCGAAGGCCCGGAACCAGCCGTTGGCTTCGCCGTTGAACACGACGTTGCCGGCCGTGGCAAGCACGCCACCGATCAGCGGTTGCGGTGTCTTCACGCCCCAGGCCACCTTGCCGGTGTCCATGTTGACGGCCACCAGGCGACCCCATTGCGCTTCGCTGGGGATCGTCTTGAACGCACCACCCAGCCACAGCTTGCCACCGGGATAGGGCGACTCTTCGACGTGATAGGTCATCGGCTGATGCAGGTTCGCCGCATAGGCCATCCGCGTCTTCGGGTTGATCGCCAGCGGCGACCACTCGACGCCGCCGTTGGCACCCGGCAGCATCCGCGCGCCTTCCTTGGTGGGCAGCACCCACATGTTTTCCTGCGGGATCATCGCTTCCGAGAACCGGATGATCTTGCCGGTGTTGCGCTCGTGGATGTACACGTGCCCGGTCTTGCCGCCGTGGATGACGACGTCGACCAGCTTGCCGGATGCATCCTTGGCTTGCGTCAGGATCGGCGGGCTGACCGCGTCCAGGTCCCACACGTCATGCGCGATGTACTGCGAATGCCACTTGTAGGTGCCCTTGTCGAGATCGACCGCCACCATCGAATCGGTGTACAGATTGTCGCCCGGACGGATCGCGCCATACAGGTCCGGCGACGGATTGCCCACAACGAAGAAGACCGTGCGGGTCTTGATGTCGATGGCCGGCGTCATCCACACGCCACCGCCCAGCGTCTGGTAGAAGTCGCCGCCCTTGTCGGCCAGCATCTTCTTCTCGGCGGCAATGTCGCGATGCATGTTGCGACCCGTGGCGTCGTTGACGGCCCACACGCCTTCATGGCCCTTTTCCGGAATCGTGTTGAATGTCCAAAGCAGCTTGCCGTCGGCCGAATTGAAAGCCTTCACGAATCCGCGCACGCCGTACTCGCCGCCGTTGGTGCCGATCAGCACCTTGCCGTCGATCACGGCCGGCGCCATCGTTTCCGAGTAGCCCTTCTCCGGATCGGCGATCTGCGTTTCCCACAGCAGCTTGCCGGTCTTGGCGTCCAGCGCCACGAGCTTGGCGTCGAGCGTGCCCATGAACAGGCGATCGCCTTCGATCGCCACGCCACGGTTGTTGGGGCCGCAGCAGAAGGTCGTGATCGGACCCATCTTGTGCTTGTAATGCCAATACTCCTCGCCCGTCGCCGCGTCGATTGCATAGACGTGATTGAAGGACGTGGTGAGGAACATGACGCCGTTGACGACGATGGGCGCCGTCTCCATCGACTCGAGCACGGCCGTCTGGAAGACGAACGCGGGCTTCAGCTTGCCGACGTTGCCGGTATTGATCTGGTTGCCCGGGTAATACCGGGTCTGCTCGTAGCTGCCGTTCGAATGGATCCAGTTCTTGGGATCGCTGGCGGCCGCGTTGAGCATCGGCTGCGTGATCGAGATCAGGTTGGACGACATCGGCTTGGCCGCGGTTGTGGCGCCGCCTCCTGAAATTTCCTGCGCTGGAAGCGCACCACTCCACGCAAGCGCCAACGCGCTGGCCATGGCGGCACCGACAATATGACGACGGACACGCATGAACGATCTCCCTGAGGTGGTTTTTATTGGATGAACTCGGTTACGGCAACCGCGGCGATCGGTAAAGTGGCCCGACCACTTGAGTTGACGTTGGTTTATAGTACTTTTTGTCCAAGTTGAAAACTACATGTCATATCGCGCTGCAGCATTGCGGCGTGAAAACCAGAGGGGAATCAATGCGCATTCACTGGCGCGCCGGTCTCGTCACGGCACTTTGTTGCATCGCACTAACGGCAAACGCGCAAAACGCGTCCCAGGACAACCTCTCGACCAATGCCCGCTTCCTGGCGTATGCCCGCGCGGGCAGCGCCGAGGGCATGAAGAAGGCGCTGGCCGACGGCGCGGCCGTCAACTCGCGCAATCGCCTCGGCGAGTCTGCGCTGATCATTCTCCTCAAGGCCAACAAGGTCGAACTGGCGCAGCTGGTCCTCGACGCCGGCGCCGACGTCAACCAGGCCGCGGTGAACAGCATCACGCCGCTGATGGCGGCCTCGTTCGGTGGTCATACCGACATCGCGCGGCAGTTGCTGGCCAAGGGCGCCAATCCGGCCGCGGTCGACCGGTTGCAGAAGACCGCGATGACTTACGCCGCAGGCGAAGGCCACACCGCGATCGTCGTGATGCTGCTCGAGCGCGGCGTCGACCCCAATGCGGCCTACAACAACGACCTGACCGCGCTCATGTGGGCCGCCGGATTCGGCAAGTCCGACACCGTGCAGGCGTTGCTGAAGGCCGGTGCCGATCCGCGCCGCAAGGACAATCGGGGCAAGACGGCGGCCGACATGGCGCGCGAGCAGAAATTCACCGCGCTGGCGGACTCGCTCGACACGGCGGCGCGGTAGTTCGCGTCGTCGCTGCGGCAGGTCGGAGCGATGTTCCCACCACGCTTCGCGCGGCTTGAAACCACGCGCAGCGCCACGGTAGCTAACGTGCGCGCCCCAGTCCCATCCGCGCCAGCAGGCCGTCGCGCAACGCCCAGGCGTGCCACAGCGCGCCGGCAACATGCAGCGCCACCAGCAGGCCGATGGTGATCGCGCCGGCGAAGTGCACGGCGCTCATGAAGTCCTTGATGCCCTCGTCCTTCCAGCCCCATGCGGGCAGGACCATGCCGAAGTACTTCACCGGGTAGCCGCTGAACACCGAGCCCAGGTAGCCGGCCACGGGCTGCACGAACAGCACGGCGTACAGCATCACGTGCGTCGCATGCGCCAGCACGGCCTGCCAGCGCGGCATCGCGGGCAGCGCC
>JANNYI010000613.1:0-2242 GCA_031410015.1 Betaproteobacteria bacterium
CAACCGTCGCTCGCAGCCAATTCGACCCTGACCCCTTTTTTTAATGACCCTGACCCCGTTTTGGTAGGATGGAATGATGGAAATGACCAATATGCGCATCGTTCCCGCGCCGCCCGCCGCGGTGTGGGCCGCGCTCAACGATCCGGAGGCGCTCAAGGCCGCCATTCCCGGCTGCGAGTCGATGGAGCGCGTTGGCGACGACGAGTGGCGCGCCACCGTGGCGGCCAAGGTGGGGCCGGTGTCGGCGCGGTTCTCCGGCACGATGAAGATGGTCGACGTCGTGCCGCCCAACGCGTACACGTTGAAGTTCGAAGGGCAGGGCGGTGCCGCGGGGTTTGCCAATGGCGAGGCGAAGGTGTCGCTCGCGCCGTCGGAGGGCGGCCAGACCGCGTTGACGTATGCAGTCAAGGCGCAGGTGGGCGGCAAGCTCGCGCAGATCGGCTCGCGGCTGATCGATGGCGCGGCCGCCAAGATCGCCAACGATTTCTTCGAGCGCTTCTCGGCGCAGCTTGCCCCGGCCGGCGCAACGTTGCCCGAGCCGACGCTCGGCGACGGCGCCGCACCGACGGCCAAGGGCTCCAACACCGGGCGCTATGTCCGCTACATCGCGATTGCGGGCATCCTGATCATCATGGTGCTGCTGTATGCGCGCGTGATCAAATTCTGAATGCAATGGCCGGCGGCGGAAGCTGCCGTAATGGGAGGAGTTCACGATGGACAGTGTCGATCTCGAGGTTCTGAAGCACAGCGCGGAATGGCTCGACGCCGGGCGGCGGGTCTTGCTGGTCACGGTGGTCAATACGTGGGGCAGCTCGCCGCGTCCCGAAGGCGCGATGCTGGCCGTGCGCGATGATGGCCATGTGGTGGGTTCGGTGTCCGGCGGCTGCATCGAGGATGACATCATCGACCGCACGCGGCGTCTCGGTATGACGCAGACGCAGTGCGAGGCGGTCACCTACGGCGTGTCCGCCGACGAGGCGCGGCGATTCGGCCTGCCGTGCGGCGGCACGATCCGGCTGGTGCTGGAGCCGCTCAACCGCGAGTCGGGCATCCTCACGCTGTTGCGGGAGATCGAAGCGGGCCATCTCGTCGCGCGCCGGCTCGATCTCCTCACCGGCATGGCATCGCTGCATCCGGCCAAGGCCACCGATGGCCTCGTCTTCGACGGCGCGACGCTCACCACCATCCATGGCCCACGCTACCGGATGCTGGTGATCGGCGCGTCGCAGCTGTCCAAGTATCTGGCGCAGATCGCCGTGGGGCTCGACTATCAGGTCACGATCTGCGACCCGCGCGACGAATACACGGAGACGTGGGACATTCCCGGCGTGACGCTGGTGCGCACGATGCCGGACGACACCGTCAAGGCGATGCAGCTCGACGAGCGCTGCGCGGTGGTCGCGCTGACGCACGATCCCAAGCTTGACGATCTCGCCTTGATGGAGGCGCTGAAGTCGCCGGCGTTCTACGTCGGCGCGCTGGGTTCCCGTGCCAACAATGCCAAGCGCCGCGTGCGGTTGCGCGAGTTCGACGTGTCCGAGGCCGAAATCGCGCGCCTGCATGGCCCGATCGGCATCTTCATCGGCAGCCGTACGCCACCCGAGATTGCGATCTCGATCCTGGCGGAGGTGACGGCGGTGAAGAATGGCATCGCGCTGCCGGAGGCAGCCAAGGTGGCAGGGGCAAAGGCTGGACTGGCTGCTGCGGACACCTGCCCCACGCGCTGATCCGGTCGGCGCCGTTACGAGGGCGGGCGCGCGCTCTTCTGTTCCGGGATTGCTTCCAGGAGCTGATGCGCCTTGCCAGTCGTCACGATCCGCGCGCATTGATCCGGCGCCAGTTCGGTATTCTGCGGCGCGGTGTCGGCCCGCATCAGGTTGTTGGAGGCGGTGGAATGCTCGCCCGAATCGGCCAGCACGTGTACCAGCTCATGCGCGAGCGCGATCGGCAGGTCACGGATCACCGCGGTGATCCACACGGTGTCCGCCATCTCCGGCCGGGTTCGTGCATTGCCCCGGCCGACGGCTTCGGCATCGAAGGCGGGCCGCTGCAGCGTGTCGTCGACGAAGAAAATCGCCGGCCTGGACAGGCCCGACCGGCGGGCGAACTCGCGGGCATCCGGCGTGTGCAGATAGCGATAGCGCTCGGGACCATCGAATTCGTGGAGCGTCACCTGGCTGACGCCGATGCCGCACTGCGCCAGGATGGTAGCAGCGCCGCGGGCGGCGTCCAGAATGATTTC
>JANNYI010000614.1:0-8632 GCA_031410015.1 Betaproteobacteria bacterium
GCGCCGCGCCCGCAACGACCCTGCCCTCTCCCGCGCGGCGGCCCCCAATGCCGCCAAGGTGGCAAGGCTGCCGACCTATGGCGCCGTCTACCTGGTCAGCGCCGGTGGCAAGGACGCGCCGGTCGAGCAGGTGGTGCTCCCCATCGAGGGCATCGGCATGTGGGGCACGCTCTACGGCTTTCTCGCGCTCGACCGCGACGGCAAGACGATCCGCGGCCTCACGTTCTACGACCAGAAGGAAACACCGGGCCTGGGCGGCGAGATCTCCAATCCGCGCTGGCAGGCGCTCTGGGTCGGGCGTCATGCGTACGACGCGGCGTGGGAGCCCAAGATCACCGTGATCAAGGGCAATGCGGGGCCGCCGGCGCAGGACCCGCATCGCGTCGACGCGATCTCCGGCGCCACCATCACCAGCAACGGCGTATCGAGGCTGGTGGGGTTCTGGCTCTCCAACGACGGCTACGGCCGGTATCTCAAACGCTTTCGCGAGGGAGGCCGCAGTTGAGCGCACTGGACGCGGTATTCGGCAGGCAGGCGCGCAGCACGCTCTTTGCGCCGATCATCACCAACAACCCGATCGCGGTGCAGGTGCTGGGCATCTGCTCGGCGCTGGCGGTGACCACGCGCATCGACAAGGCCCTGGTCATGGGCGCGGGCGTGACGCTGGTCACCGCCTGCGCCAACCTCGCGGTCAGCCTCGTGCGCAACTACACGCCCAGCAGCATCCGCATCATCGTGCAGCTGGCCATCATCGCGTCACTGGTGATCATGGTCGACCAGTTCCTCAAGGCCTACCTGTTCGAGCTGTCGCTGGAGCTCTCGGTGTTCGTCGGCCTCATCATCACCAACTGCATCGTGATGGGACGCGCCGAGGGCTATGCGATGCAGAACCCGCCGCTCGCTTCATTCCTCGACGGCATCGGCAACGGTCTCGGCTACGCGCTGGTGCTGCTGGTCGTCGCGTTCATCCGCGAGTTGACGGGCGCCGGCAAGGTGTTCGGCTTCACCGTGCTGCCGCTGGTCAACGACGGCGGCTGGTACCTGCCCAACGGGCTCATGCTGCTGGCGCCGTCCGCGCTCTTCATCGTCGCGCTGCTGATCTGGCTGCTGCGGACCTTGAAGCCCGAGCTGCAGGAAAAGGACTGACGGGGATCCGCCATGGAGCATTTCGCCAACCTCTTCATCCGCTCCGTGTTCCTCGAGAACATGGCGCTCGCGTTCTTCCTCGGCATGTGCTCGTTCCTGGCCTGCTCGAAGAAGGTGGACACCGCGCTCGGGCTGGGCGTGGCCGTCGTGTTCGTGCAGGTGCTGACGGTGCCGCTCAACAACCTCCTGCTGCGCTACCTGCTCGCCGAGGGCGCACTGGCGTGGATTTCGCCTGCGCTGGCGCACATCGACCTCACCTTTCTCGCGTTCATCCTGTTCATCAGCACCATCGCCGCGGCCACGCAGGTGGTGGAGATGGTGGTCGAGCGCTTCGCGCCCGCGCTGTACTCGACACTCGGCGTGTTCCTGCCGCTGATCGCGGTGAACTGCGTGATTCTCGCCGGGTCGCTCTTCATGCAGGAGCGCGACTACACGTTTGCCGAAAGCGTCGTCTACGGCTTCGGCTCCGGCACCGGCTGGGCGATCGCCATCGTCGCGATGGCTGCGGTGCGCGAGAAGATGCGCTATTCCAACGTTCCGGACGGCCTGAAGGGCCTCGGCATCACGTTCATCACGGCCGGGCTCATGTCGCTCGCGTTCATGGTGTTCTCCGGCATCCAGCTTTGAGCGCGAGCAGACGATGAGCGAGATCATCCTCGGCGTGGCGATGTTCACCGGCGTGATCCTGCTGGTGGTCGCGCTGCTGCTCGCCGCCCGCCGCCAGCTGGTGGCCAGCGGCGACGTGACGATCCTGATCAACGACGACCCCGGCAAGGCGCTGCGCGTGCCGGCAGGCGGCACGCTGCTGGGCACACTCGCGGCGCAGAAGATCTTCGTGCCATCGGCCTGCGGCGGCAAGGGTGCCTGCGGCGTCTGCGAGGTGGTCGTGCGCGAGGGCGGCGGCGACCTGCTGCCGACCGAGACCGGCTACATCACCCGCGGGGAAGCGCGCCGCGGCATGCGCCTCGCCTGCCAGGTCAAGGTCAAGCGCGACATGAAGATCGAGATCGCGCCCGAGGTGTTCTCGGTGCGCAAGTGGAAATGCACCGTCATCAGCAATCGCAACGTGGCCACCTTCATCAAGGAGCTGAAGCTGGCGCTGCCGGCAGGCGAGGAAGTGCCGTTTCGTGCCGGAGGCTACGTGCAGATCGAATGCCCGCCGCATGCGCTCGAGTTTCGCAGCTTCGACATCGATCCGCAGTTCCGGGACGTCTGGGACCGCTTCGACCTCTGGCGCTTCAAGTCGACCACCGACGTCCCGGTCGAGCGCGCCTACTCGATGGCCAACTATCCCAACGAGCGCGGCATCCTGCTCTTCACGATGCGCATCGCGTTTGCGCCGGACTATCGCGAGGACATTCCGCCGGGGATCATGAGTTCGTGGGCGTTCAACCTGAAGCCCGGCGACGCGGTCACCGTCTCGGGCCCCTATGGCGAATTCTTCGCGCGCGCGACGAACCGGGAAATGTGCTTCGTCGGCGGCGGCGCCGGCATGGCGCCGATGCGCTCGCACATCTTCGACCAGCTGCTGCGCCTCGGTTCGAAGCGCCGGATCACGTTCTGGTACGGCGCCCGCAGCCTGCGCGAGGCCTTCTACGTCGAGGAGTTCGAGCGGCTGGCGCGCGAGCATCCCAACTTCGAGTGGCATCTTGCGCTGTCCGAGCCGCTGCCGGAGGACAAGTGGACGGGGCCGGTGGGATTCATCCACAACGTGCTGCGCGACACCTACCTGTCGGCCCACCCGGCGCCCGAGGACGTCGAGTACTACATGTGCGGCCCCGGCGTGATGAACAAGGCGGTGATCGACATGCTGCTCGACCTGGGTGTTGAACGCGAGAACATCATGCTGGACGATTTCGGTTAAGGGGGTTCCATGGCAGAGCAGACAGTGGCAGACGTCGTCGCCTACCGCCGCAGCGACGAGCTGATTTCGGTGCCGGCATCGGCCAGCGTGGCCGAGGCGGTGGCCGTCATGGCCGACCGCGACGTGGGCGCCGTGCTGGTCGCCACCGAGGACCGGCTGGTCGCCGGCATCTTCTCGGAGCGCGACCTGCTGGTGCGCGTGGTGCGCGAGGGACTCGACCCGGCGTTGACGCCGCTGTCCATGGTGATGACGCGCGACGTCCGCTTCGTGTCGCCGGGCACCACCACCGAGGCCGCGCTGTCGCTGATGCACGTGCTGGGATTTCGGCATCTGCTCGTGATCGACGGCGCGCGCGTCTACGGCCTCGTGTCGATGCGCGATCTCGCCTTCCAGATCGTGCGTCGCGGCGAGGGCCGGTTCGAGGCCGCGGTGCGCGACGCCGGCCTGGGGACGACGTCGTGACTGCGCGCGGCAATGCCGCCCCGTCCTGTTGCAGACAATGCAAGGAGAACGCCGATGGATAGCCTCCTCTCCCCCCGCCGCCGGTTGCTCCTGCAGGGACTAGGTGCCGCCGCGCTTGTCCCTGCGTGCGGCCAGCCCGATCGATCCGCCGTGCAGTTCGGTGGTCCGACCATGGGCTCGACCTACACGGTGAAGATCGCGGGACCGCGCCTGCCTGCCGCGGCCGAGTCGGCGGCGCGCCACGCCGTCGAAAACGCGCTGGCGGGCGTCGTCGACCGGATGTCGGCCTACCGCGACGACTCCGAGCTGTCGCGGTTCAACCGGCACCGCGTCCCGGCACCCTTCGCGCTCTCCGCCGACACGTTTGCTGTATTCGCACTGGCGCAGCAGGTGAGCGCCGCCACCGGCGGTGCGTTCGACATCACCGTCGCGCCGGTCGTCGACGCCTGGGGCTTCGGTCCCGGTCGGGTGCAACGCGTGGTGGATAACGCGGAAGTGGCGACGCTGGAATCGCGCGTCGGCTGGCGGTTGCTGGCGCTGGACGAACGCAACGCCACCGTCGCCAAGGCCCGGGCGGATGTGCGCGCCGACCTGTCGGGCATTGCCAAGGGCTACGCCGTCGACCGCGCGGCGCTGGCGCTCGAAGCGCTGGGCATCGGCGACTACATGGTCGAGGCCGGCGGCGAGATTCGCACGCGCGGCCGCAACGCGGACGGACGGCCGTGGCAGATCGCGATCGAGCGGCCCGATGCCGTTCCGCAAGAGGCGTACCGCATCGTGCCGCTGTCGGGATTGGCCATGGCCACGTCCGGCGACTACCGGATCTACTTCGAACGCGATGGCGCGCGCTATTGCCACGAGATCGATCCGGCGACGGGCCACCCGATCAATCATGGCCTGGCTTCGGTGTCGGTGGTGGCCGCGGAGTGCGGCTACGCGGACGCGATGGCCACCGCGCTGATCGTGCTGGGCCCCGCCAAAGGCCATACGCTCGCCGCGGAGCTCGGCATCGCCGCGCATTTCATCGTGCGGGAGCGCAACGGCGCATTGCGCGAGTTCGCCACACCGGCGTTCGCCGCGCTGGGCGGGCGCCTCGCTGCGGGCTGAACCGAACGCGATGACACTCCTGACGGTCTTCCTGCTGGCGCTGGTGCTGATCGGCGCCGGCGTGCTGGCGATGGCCGTCGGCGTCATCTTCCGCCGCCCGTGCCTGCGCGGTTCGTGCGGCGGACCTTCGGCGGCAACACCAAAGGGCGAGCGAATCGCCTGCGCGAACTGTCCGAATCGCGGGCGCAGGCCGTTGCGACACTGAACCCGGAATCCTCCATCCGGCTGCGTCTCCCCCGCTCCGGAGCACGGCAGGACGCCGTTTCCGCCCGCGTTGCAGGTCGGACGCCCCGCTGCGCGGGGTGAACAGCAACATTACTGTCACAGGACTGCAAAGTCGGGCCGTTAGCGTGTCGGGGTTCGCGTCCCCTTTCCCGGCTCCACTCCCGACAGGCCAATTCCAATGACGATCAAGTCCGGCACCACCCTGGTCACCTTCAACGACGACCAGGACACCAACACGTCCGCCAACCCCTCCTTCGACAGCGTGCTGAGCGCGCGCCTCTCCCGGCGCTCGCTCCTCAAAGGCACGATGGGCCTTGCTGCCGGCACATTCTTCGGCGGCAGTCTCATTGGCTGTGGTGACGACGAGAGCCCGGCTGCGGCCCCGCTGAAGACCCTGAAGCTCGACTTCACCGCCGTCGGCAAGAGCCTCGCCGACACGGTGACGGTTCCGCCGGGCTACACCGCCAGCGTGCTGTTCCGGCTGGGCGATCCCATCGCCGCCGGCGTTGCCGAGTACCTGAACACCGGCGCCGACCCGGCCGCCTCGTATGCACAGCGCGCCGGCGATCACGCTGATGGCATCCAGTACTTCGGCATGGGTGCCGGCGGGGTCTACGCGCCCGCGTCCAGCGATCGCGGCCTGCTCGCGATGAACCACGAGGCGATCACGCCGCTGTTCCTGCATGTGAACGGGCCGACGATCGTCAACAACGTCCGCACCGTTGCCGACGAGGTTGTCAAGGAACTGAACGTTCACGGTGTCTCGATCATCGAAGTGAGCAAGACCGGCTCCACCGTTGCCTACAGCCGCTCCTCGGCTTACAACCGGCGCATCACCACCAACTCGGAAATGCAGATGGCAGGCCCCGCTGCCAGGGCGGCGGCCATGGTCACGAAGTATTCGGCGGACGGCTCCCGCACGCGCGGCACCGTCAACAATTGCGCCCACGGTTACACCCCCTGGGGCACCTACCTCACCTGCGAGGAAAACTGGGCCGGCTATTTCCGGCGCGTTGCCGCCAACGACAATCCCAAGCGCACGGCGAAGGAGCTGACGTCCTTCGCCCGCTACGGCGTCGCGGGTAACGGCCGCGAACTGTGGGCCACGGCCACCGCCGCCGACCCCACCGACACCACGTTCGCGCGCTGGAACGCGGAGAAACTGGGGACGTCGGCGGACGGCAGCGACGACTTCCGCAATGTCGCCAACACGTACGGCTGGGTCGTGGAGATCGACCCGTTCGCCGCCACGTCCACGCCGAAGAAGCGCACTGCGCTCGGCCGCTTCGCGCACGAGGGCGCGTGGCTCGGTCCGCTCGTGGCCGGCAAGCCGCTGGTCTGGTACATGGGCGACGACTCGCGCAACGAGTACATCTACAAGTATGTGTCCACCGCCAACTGGGACCCGGCGGATGCCACGCGCGGCCTCGCCGCCGGCGACAAGTATCTGGACGACGGCAAGCTCTACGTTGCCAAGTTCGCCGCTGACGGCACGGGCACCTGGCTGCAGCTGTCCTTCGGTTCCAACGGCATCACCGCAGGCAACACAACCTACCCGTTCGCCGACCAGGTGGATGTCCTGGTCAACACGCGCCTGGCCGCCGATGCCGCCGGCGCCACCAAGATGGACCGCCCCGAGTGGGGCGCGGTGAACCCGAAGAATGGCGAGGCGTACATGACGCTCACCAACAACAACAGCACGCTGCGCACGCTCGCCGCCACCGACGCCGCCAATCCGCGCTTCTACAACGACGCGCGTACCAGCGGCACGGCACAACGCGGCAACCCCAACGGCCACATCATCCGGTGGGCCGATGCCGATGGCGCCGCGACGTCGTTCAAGTGGGACATCTTCCTGTTCGGCGCGCGTTCCACCGTGGATGCGACGAATATCAACGTCTCCGGACTTACCGCCAGCAACGACTTTTCCAGTCCTGACGGACTGTGGTTCAGCAGCAGCGGCCTTCTGTGGATTGAGACAGACGACGGCGCTTTCACCGATGTGACCAACTGCATGCTGCTCGCGGCCGTGCCGGGCACCGTGGGCGACGGCGGGAAAAAGACCATCACCAACACGGACGGCGCCGCCACCAAGGCCGTCGACACCTATGTTGGCGCGGCGCTGGGCGACGAAAGACTGCGCCGCTTCCTCGTGGGTCCCAAGGATTGCGAAATCACCGGCCTCGCGGAAACGCCGGACCGCAAGGCGCTGTTCGTCAACATCCAGCATCCGGGCGAGGAAACCTCCGCGGCAAATTTCGCGGCTGGCACCTTCAACAGCAACTGGCCCGGCGGCGGCAATTCTCGCCCACGCTCGGCCACGATCGTCATCACGAAGAACGACGGTGGCGAGGTTGGCGGCGGACTGGTCTGACCGCGTTGCCCTGCATTGTCATGCGCAAATGGAAGGCCCGCTGCGGCGGGCTTTTCCTATTGTTGTTGACGGCGATGGGTCTGGCCCCGGCCCTCGCCCAGGACGCAGCTCGGGGACGGGCGCTCTATTCCAGCACCTGCTCGGGGTGTCATTCCGACCCACCGGGCAGCGGCTCGGTCAATCCGCTGGTGCGAACCGGCGACGAAATCCGCGCCGCCATCAACCGCGTATCCCCGATGCGCTCGCTGGGGGCCACGCTGTCGAGCACGGATCTCGCGGACATCGCTGCCTACTTCGTGACGGTGCTGGGACCTCCGGCCAATGCACCGGACTTCGACGTGAGCGGCCAGTGGGCGAGCGCAACCCAACCGTGGTGGGCGTTATATGTCACGCAGTACGCCGGGCGTTCACTGCTCACCGGCGGCTGGCTGACCTTCGATCAGCAGGGCAACTCCATCTGGCTCTATTTCTACGAAGCGGGTGGCTGGACCGGGCCAGGCATCTACATGGCGAAACTGTTCCGCAACACGGGTCCCGCCTTCGCCACGCCGCCGGGCGCCGGTGCGGATGCGCCGAAGGCCACGGAAGTCGGCTCGGTTGCCTTCGTCTTTTCCGACCGCAATACGGCCGATGTCACGTTCACCCTTGATGGCATTCGCGTCACGCACAGGATCGGGCGCGTTGCCAATCCGATGTGACACGCGACCGGCTGCGCACCACGCGCACCGGGGCCCCATACGCCTCGCTACAGCTTGGGAATGCGCAGCGTCTTGCTGATCATCAGCGTGCCGGAAAGCACGAACAGCAGCGACAGCGGATGCAGGTCCCACGGCCCGATGGTCCACGCGCCGCCGTAGAGATTGGCTCCGATCCGCCCCTGCCATGCCGCGAACGCAAGAACCCCCGTCAGCAGCACGCTGGTCGGGATCGGCGTGCCCTCGAAGTAGGGAACCTTGGCGTTACCGCCCGCGAGATCCTCGGCGGTGACGTTGTAGCGCGCGAGCCGGCCCACGCCGCAGCAGACGAAGTAGATGAGCGCGATCCAGTCCCAGCCGCCGTTGAGGCCCGCGGCAAAGCCCAGAGCTGCCGGGGCGACGCCGAAGGAAATGATATCGGCAAGCGAGTCGAGTTCGCGGCCCAATGCGGAGTGGGTCTGCCGCCATCGCGCGATGCGGCCGTCCAGCACGTCGAAGATGAACGCGGCGGGCGCCAGCGCCGCGGCAATCAGGAAGTACCGGACCGGTTGCCCGCCGACGAACATCATCGCGCAGAAGACGGCAGCCATGCCACAGGCTGCGTTGGCCAGCGTGAAGAAGTCCGCGAGGTGGAAGTCGCGAATCATGGTGAAGTGCCGGCGTGGAGTCATGGTTTGCTCACTTGATCAAAGTTGCGACGACAGCAACCCCGCGACCCATTCCAGTATTTTTTCGTGCCGGGGACGTGCCTGCCACTCG
>JANNYI010000615.1:0-5124 GCA_031410015.1 Betaproteobacteria bacterium
CAGACCATGACCTTTTCGTCACCGATCGTGCCGCGCCAAACACCTGTGCGCGCTTCCCGGTGTGACAGGCCAAACGGCGAATCAGTGCTGTTGAACGCCCCGTTGTCCGCGCAGCGAAGCGCGCCGTTGACCACTGCGCATACCGAATTGCCGACCGCCACGTAGCTGACCCCGCCGGCGATGACCTCGGTGGGCTTGACCACATCGGCGTCAGCTGAAGCCATGCCAAGCCGACCTTGCGCATTCGCGCCCCAGCACTGCAGCGCACCCTGGGCAATTGCACAGGTCTGGTTGAATTGTGCGGATACTGCGGTCACGCCACTCGCAATGACCTTCACTGGATGATCCACGTCACATCGGACCTCGCCGGTGCCGGATGAGACACAGCGCTGTTCGCCATCGATGAATCGTGCAGCCGTATTCGCCGGCGGCATGTTGGCCGAACGGCGTGCATGTTCCACCGCTACGCCAATGCCAACCTGGCCGCGGCTGTTGTCGCCCCAGCACCACAACGCGCCATCGACGATTGCACAGGTATGGCTTGTCCCAGCGGCTACTGCGCTTGCGCCAGTCTCGACCACCCGTATCGGCGGTCGACTGCCGCCGAATGCAACGTCCGCTGGCTTGCTCTCGAGTCCGGTGCGGCCCCAGCACCACAGCGCGCCGTCGACAATCGCGCAACTCTGTTCCCCGCCTGCCGCAATGGCGCTGGCACCGCTCGCGATCACGGTCCAAGGTGTTGTCTGCCCGGTCAGGTATTCACCATGTCCGGCTTGTCCGGTGGAGTTGGCACCCCAGCACTGCACGGCGCCCTGAACGATGGCGCAAACGTGGGTTTCTCCTGCGGCAACATCGGTCACGCCCGCTGCAATGACTCGCGTCGGCTTGTTGCCCTTGCCGCCAGGCACCGGAATGTCGCCCCAGCAATCAAGCGCACTGCCGACGATCGCGCAGGTGAAGAAATTGCCGGTGACCAGTTTCGCGGCGCCGCTCGAAATCACCGTTACGGGGCGATGCGAACCATCCGGACTGCGCTGGCCATTGCCAATCTGGCCGAAGTGATTGCTCTCGCCCAGGCACTGCACGGCGCCCCCGGTGGTCAAGGCACAGCGGTGAAAAGCACCGGAGGCGAATTGCTGCAATTGGCTTGGCGCGGCGTGCGCGGTGCCGCAGAGTATCGCGCAGAGCAGCGCAACCACGGTTTGCACGTGGGCACGGCGAAGAAGTGCGGGCACGGTGCCTGAATGGGGTGGACGAGGCAACCAGATGATGTTGCGCGACCCTGGTGCCACCGTCAAGCCCGGGTACCGGTCATCGGTGTCCGCCCCACGCTCAAAACCCGACAGCATTCATCCCTTTGAGCTTCAGGATCGCGCGCGCCTCGTCCGGTGTTGCAATCGACAGCCCCATCCCCTCGATGATCTTGCGCACCGCACGCACCTGCGCCGCATTGGACTCGGCCAACTTGCCAGGTCCGAGCCACAGGCTGTCCTCCAGCCCCACGCGCACATTGCCGCCCATGGCCGCCGACATCGCCGCAATCGGCAACTGGTTGCGCCCGGCGCCCAGCACGCTCCAGCGATACTGGTCGCCAAAAAGGCGGTCAGCCGTGCGCTTCATGTGCATCACGTCGTCCGGATGCGGCCCGATGCCGCCCAAAATGCCGAACACGCTCTGGATGAAGAGCGGTGCCTTGACCACGCCGCGATCGAAGAAGTGCTTGGCCGTGTACAGGTGCCCGATGTCGTAGCACTCGATCTCGAAGCGCGTGTTGTTGGCCTCGCAGGAGGTCAGGATGTGCTCGATGTCCTTGAACGTGTTCTTGAAGATGCGGTCCACCGAACCTTCGAGATACGGCCGCTCCCACGCGTGTTTCAAGTCGGGAAAGCGCGCCAGCATCGGGTACAGCCCGAAGTTCATCGAGCCCATGTTGAGCGAGGCCTCCTCCGGCTTCAACTGCAGCGCCGGCTGCAGCCGCTCCTCGATGGTCATCGTCGGCGCGCCGCCGGTGGTGAAGTTGATCACGACGTTGCTGCGCCGCGCGATATCCGGCGCGAATTCGCGGAAGTACTTCGGGTCCTGCGTGGGGTGGCCGTCCACCGGGTCGCGCGCATGCAGGTGCACGATCGCCGCACCGGCCTCGGCCGCGGCAACCGCGGCATCCGCGATTTCCTGCGGCGTGATCGGCAGGTACGGCGACATCGACGGCGTGTGGATCGCGCCCGTCACGGCGCAGGTGATGATTACTTTGCGGGAATCGGCCATGGGCTCTGCTCCATCAGTCGGAATCGGGTTGTTCGCGCTTGTGCTTCGCCAGCGCCATCAGGCGGCGGTCGCGCCACTGCATCCGCGCGTCGCGCTGGGCGGCGTCGTACGAGGTGCCCATCGCTTCGGCCACCTGGGACGCATTGGCGGCCGACCATGACTCGGGTCCGGCGGGCGTCCGGGCGAGCGCACGATAGAACTCGGCGTAGCGCTCGCAGTAATCCGGCACACCGCCCGGTGCGTTCAGCTCGATGGTGGCAAACGGGCCCAGGAATGACCACCGCAAGCCCAGCCCATCGCTGATCGTCTTGTCGAGATCGGCCGGCGACATGTAGCCCTCGCCCACCAGCCGCATCGCTTCGGTCAGCAGCGCGCCCTGCAGTCGATTGAGAATGAAGCCCGGCAACTCGCGCTTGACCACGACCGGCACCTGCCCGATGCCGCGCATCACCGAATACGCGCGGTCGACGGTGGCGCGCGTGGTCCACGGCGCGCCGCACAACTCGACCACCGGGACGAGATGCGGCGGATTGACCGGATGCGCGACGAGACACCGCGCCCGTCCCGCCAGGTCCTCGGTGAACTGCGACGCGGGAATGGCCGACGTGGAACTGGCCAGCACCGCTGCCGGGGCCGCCGCGCGGTCCAGCGCTGCAAAGACCTCCAGTTTCAGCGGCAGCACCTCGGGCAGGTTCTCCTGCACCCAGGCGGCGCCGGCCACCGCCGCCGCGAGCGACGCTGCCGGCAGGATGCGCGCGGATGCGGCGGCCGCGTCGTCGGCCAGGCCCATTGCCTGTTGTTCCCGAAGGCTGGCCGCGATGAAATCCTGCGCCGCGCTCACCTGACCCGGCGTCGCGTCGTACAGGTGCACCGTCCAGCCGGCGCGGGCGAAGACCATCGCCCACGCGCGTCCGATCAATCCGGCACCGATGATGGCTGCAGTTTCCATGCCCCTCCTTAACCCCGGACGCCACGACATCCGATTTCGCACCGCGGCGCGACTTCGCGCGCGCCTCCGCGTACATTGTCGCACTTGGGCCGCGGTGCGGTCATCGGGAGAATGTTGCAATGGACATGCAGATTCGCGGCTTGCGGGTGCTGGTCACCGCCGGCGCGTCGGGTATCGGCCTCGCCACGGCGCGGGCCTTCGCGCGCGAAGGCGCGCGGGTTCATGTGTGCGACGTCGATGCGCGCGCGCTGGCCGCCATGGCCGCCAGCGATCCGGAAATCGGCCAGCAGCTGTGCGACGTGTCCGATCCCGATGCGGTGGCCGGCCTCTTCACCGGCGCCGTGCGCGAGATGGGCGGGCTCGACGCACTCGTCAACAATGCCGGCATCGCGGGACCCACCGCGGCGTGCGAGAACGTGAGCCTTGCCGACTGGAACCGCACGCTGGCCGTGGACCTCACCGGCCAGTTCCTGTGCGCCCAGCGCGCGATTCCGCTCCTCAAGGCCAGCAGCAATCCCAGCATCGCCAACCTGTCCTCGGCTGCCGGACGCTTCGGCTTTGCCAATCGCACGCCCTACGCGGCGGCCAAGTGGGGCGTGATCGGCTTCACCAAGTCGCTGGCCATCGAACTGGGTGGGTTCGGGATCCGCGTGAATGCGATCTGTCCGGGCTCGGTCGCCGGTCCGCGCATCGATGCTGTCTATGCGCACAAGGCCGCGCTGCGCGGCGTTACGCCCGAGGAGGTGCGCGACGAAGCGTTGGGCAAGACGTCGCTGAAGCGCTTCGTCACCGCCGACGACATCGCCCACGCGATCGTTTTTCTTGCGTCGCCGCGCGGCGCCAACATCTCCGGGCAGGCGGTGCCGGTGGATGCTGACACGCACTCGCTGGCATGATGCACGTTGAATACCTTGTTAGCGCTGTAGGCGAGGCTTCAGCCTCGCGCAGCGCTGCACGAGGCTGTAGCGTCGTCTACAGAACCCGGACGCGCGAGGCTGAAGCCTCGCCTACGGAACCGTTTTTATAAAGTGGAGATTGCATCGATGTCTGCTTCCCTGCCCCAATCATTCCGTCTCGATGGCCGCGTGGCGCTCGTCACCGGCGCGTATCGCGGCCTTGGCTTCGCCATTGCCCGCGGACTGGCCGAAGCCGGCGCCACCGTCGTGCTCAACGGCCGCAAGCCGGATGAATTGAAGCGCGCCGCGGCCACGCTCGTCGCCGAAGGACTGAAGGTGGATGTCGAAGCCTTCGACGTCGTCGACCGCGACGCCATTCACGCGGGCATCAACGCCGTCATCGCCCGCCACGGCGCCATCGACATCCTCGTCAACAACGCAGGCATCCAGCGTCGCGGACCGCTGCAGGATTTTTCGGCCAAGGACTGGGACGACATCATCGCCACCAATCTCACCGCGCCCTTTGTCGTATCGCAGGCCGTGCTGCCCGGCATGATCGCGCGCAAGCACGGCAAGATCGTGCACATCGCCTCGCTGATGAGCGAACTGGCGCGGCCCTCCGTCGTGCCGTACACGGCGGCCAAGGGCGGCGTGCGGCAATTGACGCGCGGCATGGCGGTGGAACTGGCGCCGCACAACATCCAGGTCAACGCAATCGCGCCCGGCTACTTCGCCACCGAGATGAATCGCGCGCTGATCGACAATGCCGAGTTCAACGCCTGGGTGTGCAAGCGCACGCCGGCGGGACGGTGGGGCGACCCGCATGAGCTGGCAGGTCTGGCGGTGTTTCTCGCGTCACCGGCCGCCAACTACATGACCGGCCAGCTCGTGGTCATGGATGGCGGAATGTCGGTGGCGTTGTAGCGCGCCGGAAACCGCTGGAAAACACACTGTAGGCGAGGCTTCAGCCTCGCGGGCATGCGAGGCTGAAGCCTCGCCTACAGGGCATTTTGC
>JANNYI010000616.1:0-5635 GCA_031410015.1 Betaproteobacteria bacterium
GATCGGCGCCAGCGGCTCGGGCAAGAGCACGCTACTGCGTTGCATCAACTACCTCGAGACGCCCACCGCCGGCGATATCTTCATCGAGGGCGAGTCGCTGTGCTACCGCACCGATACCAGCGGCCAGCGCAGGCCGCGCCCGATGGCCGAGATCAACCGCATCCGCCGCGATTTGGGCATCGTGTTCCAGCAGTTCAACCTCTGGCCGCATATGACGGTGCTGGGCAATGTGATCGAGGCGCCGCAACGCGTGCGCGGCATGTCGCGCAAGGCGGCGACCGAGCTCGGGCAGGAGTGCCTGCGGCGCGTGCACCTGGCGGAAAAGGCGGGTGAATTTCCGGCCCGGCTATCCGGTGGCCAGCAACAGCGCGTGGCAATCGCGCGGGCGCTGGCCATGCAACCGAAGGTAATGCTCTTCGACGAGCCCACGTCGTCGCTCGACCCCGAGCTCACCGACGAAGTGCTGGCCGTGATGCGCGAGTTGGCCGACGACGGCACCACGATGATCGTGGTCACGCACGAGATGGGCTTCGCGCGCGATGTATCCGACCAGGTGATGTTCCTGCACAACGGACTTATCGAGGAGGAGGGACCACCTGCGCAGATGTTCGGTACGCCGAAGTCCGAGCGCTTCCGCCAGTTCATTTCGAAGCACCTGCAGTAGGCAACGATGTCCGACTCGCTGCGCGAAGTATTCGATGTCGGTGTGTTCTGGGAGTACCGGTCGATCCTGCTGCGCGGGCTGGCCATCAATTTCTATGTCTTCGCGGCCGCGGCGTCGTTGGCCTTGAGCGTGGGCCTGGGCGCCGCACTGCTGCGGGTCAGCCGCTTCCGGCCACTGCGCTGGCTGGGCACGCTGCATGTGGAGATCTTCCGCAACGCGCCCGACTACGTGATGGTGGTGTGGGTGCACTTCGTGCTGCCGCTGCTGATCGGTACCGTGCTGCACAGCCGCTTCGAGTTCCACCCCTTCGTCTCCGCGGTGATCGCGCTGGGGCTGGTGTACAGCGGCTACTTCGCGGAGACGTTTCGCGCCGGGATCGAAGCCATTCCCATCGGCCATGTCGAGGCGGCGCGCTCGTGCGGCATGTCGGAGCGGCAGATCCTGTGGCGGATCATCCTGCCGCAGGTGGTGCGGCGGATGCTGCCGGAGTCGATCAACCAGTTCATCTCGCTGTTCAAGGCCACCACCATCGTCTCGCTGATCGCGGTGCCCGACCTCATGTACCAGGTGTCGATGATCACGCAGCAGGAGATGCGGCCGCTGCCGCTCTACACCGGTGCCGCGCTGACATACTTCGTGATCGTGCTGGTAGCCGGCAGTGCGCTGCGCGCGCTGGCCGAGCGCTGGCGCACGCGGATCCTGGCCTAGTCGCGCGCATGGGCAACTGGGAACGCCTGGTCTGGAATCAACGCGACGCGCTGCTGTCGGGGCTTGCGGTAACCGTCGAGGTCTGCGTCATCGCGTTCACGTGCGCCATCATCGGCGGCCTCTTCCTTTGCGTGGTGCGCCTCTATGTGCGGCCGTTGCGCATCATCGCGATCGGCCTTACCGAATTCTTCCGCGCCACGCCGATCCTGGTGCAGCTGTTGTGGGTGAACTATGTATGGCCCGAGCTCTTCGGCTGGCCCAACACGTTCTTCGCT
The DNA here is from genome assembly GCA_031410015.1 of Betaproteobacteria bacterium. Taxonomy (GTDB): domain Bacteria; phylum Pseudomonadota; class Gammaproteobacteria; order Burkholderiales; family Casimicrobiaceae; genus VBCG01. The sequence continues at coordinate 1,648 of JANNYI010000616.1, forward strand.
TCGGCCTGCACCGCGCTTGCCGTGCAGTCGAGCGGTTATCTTGCCGAGACGTTTCGCGGCGGCATCGAGGCCATACCCAAGGGCCAGCTCGAGGCCGCCTACGCGGTGGGCATGTCGCCACTACAGGTGTTCATCCGGATCACGCTGCCGCAGGTGCTGCTCAGTTCGGCGCCGTCGATCGTCAACCAGTTCACGGTGATCGTGAAGTCATCCACGCTGGTGTCGGTGATCACCGTGCAGGACCTGATGTTCCAGTCGCAGAGGATCGTCAACATCGGCTACGAGCCCATCGAAATTCTCACCGCGACTGCGGCCATCTACATCGTCTGCATCTTTCTCGTGTCCGCGGCGGGCAAGCACCTTGCCGATTCACTGCGGCGGCGCTACGGGATCGCGGCGGGCTGAGGACGCGTCAAGGGTCGGTTGGTCTGGCGGACGCCGGGCGCCGTGCCAAACGCCGCTATCCGAAAGTCAAAGTGGTAGAATAGATTGATTCCATTGGTATTTTTGACAAAACCGTCGACGCCCAGTGTATGCGTGTCTCGCGCCAGAGTCGAGGCCAAGATTGCCGCAGTGGCACTGTCGAAGACGCCGGCCGCGAATTCGCCCCCCGCCTTGCCCTACACTTGAACCAGCCATGACCACCGAATCCACATCGAGCGCGCCTGCCAATACCGCCGGCGTCAAGCACAAGGGCGACGCCAAGACGGCGCGCATCCCCATCAAGATCGTGGCTGCGGAAACGCTGAAGAAGCCGCCGTGGATCCGCGTGCGCGCGGCGTCGTCGCCGCGCTTCACCGAGATCAAGAAGATCCTGCGCGAGCACAACCTGCACACGGTGTGCGAGGAGGCGTCGTGCCCCAACATCGGCGAGTGCTTCGGCAAGGGCACCGCCACGTTCATGATCATGGGTGACATCTGCACGCGCCGCTGCCCGTTCTGCGACGTGGGCCATGGGCGGCCGCTGGCGCTTGACGCGGACGAGCCGGCCAACCTCGCCAAGACCATCGCCGAGTTGCGCCTCAACTATGTCGTGATCACCAGTGTCGATCGCGACGACCTGCGCGACGGCGGCGCGCAGCACTTCGTCGACTGCATCCGCGCGGTGCGCGAACGCTCGCCGGCCACGCAGATCGAGGTGCTGGTGCCCGACTTTCGCGGGCGCCTCGACCGCGCGCTGGCCATCCTGGAAGCAGCGCCGCCCGACATCATGAATCACAATCTCGAAACGGTGCCGCGGCTCTACAAGCAGGCGCGCCCGGGCTCGGATTACGCGCACTCGCTGCGGCTGCTGCAGGACTTCAAGGCCAGGGTGCCGGGCGTGCCCACCAAGTCGGGGCTGATGGTGGGCCTGGGCGAAACCGACGACGAGATCCTCGCCACGATGCGCGACCTGCGCGCGCACGGCGTGGACATGCTGACGATCGGGCAATACCTGCAGCCATCGGCCAGTCACCTGCCGGTGCTGCGCTATGTGCATCCCGATGGTTTCGCGATGTTCGAGCGCGAGGCCAACGCGATGGGCTTCCGGCACGCCGCGGTGGGCGCGATGGTGCGCTCGTCGTATCACGCTGACGAGCAGGCGGAAGCGGCCCTAGCCTCCGGGTAGCGGCGCGTCCTTCGGCCACAGCAGCCACATGCGGCCGTCCTGCCGCATGCGGCCCGCTTCGCGTCCCGCATTGGGGCCGAAGCCCCAGAAGTAGTCCGCGCGCACGGCGCCGCGGATCGCGCCGCCGGTATCCTGCGCCAGCGTGAGGCGCGTGAGCGGCGTGGTGGTGAGCGGCATCGTCGTCGCGAGGAAGATCGGTGCGCCGAGCGGGATCACGCGCGCGTCGACGGCGATGGTTCGCTGCGCCAGCAGCGGCACGCCCAGCGTGCCGATGGGCCCGTCGATCTGCGCGTCCAGCGTGCCGGGAACCGGCGGGGCCACTTCGCGGAAGAACACGTAGCTGGGATTTTCATCCAGCAACGCGCGCAGCTTGTCCGGATTGGCTTCGCCCCACGCACGAATGCCCTGCATCGACGCCCGCGACAGCGGCAGATCGCCGCGATCGATCAGCACGCGGCCGATGGACCGGTACGGATGGCCATTCTGGTCGGCGTAGTTCACGCGCATGATGCTGCCATCGGCAAGCTCGATGCGCCCGGACCCCTGGATCTCGAGGAAGAACGCCTCGACGGGATCGGCCACGTAGACCAGCACCTTGTTCGCCAGGGGCGCCGCGCCCTTCTCGATGTCGGCGCGCGGCCAATACGGCACGACCTTCCTGCCTTCCACCCGGCCGCGCACGCGCTTGTCCTTCAGTTCGGGAAAGAGCGCGGTGAGATCGACCGTGAGCAGGTCGTCCGGCGGCGCATACAGCGGCACGCCGAATTTCGGCGTGCGCGTGCGCGAACCGGCCATCAATGGCTCGTAGTAACCGGTGACGAGGCCGACGTCGTTGCCGTCCGCGGCGGCTACACGGTATGGGCTAAAATGGGTTTCGAAAAATGCGCGTACGGTGGTGGCGTTGACGGTGCCGATGGTACTGGCGGCCGCGCAGGGTGCTTGCCACAGGGGTTGGGTTTTTGCGTCGGTCAGCAGCGCGCGGCATCCGATCACGAACGCCGGCCACGCCGCATCGACCGTATCGGTGCTCCAGCCGGGCACGGCCGACCATGCAACGCGCGAGAACTCGGCGCGCGGCGGGACGGCGGGCACCGGAGGCGCCGGGGTGGGCACAGGCACAGGCACGGGAACGGGTTGCGGCGCAGGCGCCACGGGTGGCGCAACGACCGGCGCCGGCGTCTGGCAGGCGCCGGTCACGACACACAGCGCGATCACGACGGCGCGCAGGCGCCACGCGGCATGCCGCGGGAAGGGCAGGCCGATGGAATGGTTGCTGTTTGAGTCGCTCATCGCGTTATTGGTGGCGGTGGGCATCGTCTGGTGGACGATGAGCGGGCGGCGCAAGGACACGCCGCCGGCCGCGCCGGACAAGAATGACGACAAGCGTCAATGAAGGGTTCGCGGTACCGAGAGCGTGAACGGCGGGATGGCGGCATCGAAGGTATGGCCATCCTCGGCGCGCATCTCGTAGGTGCCGCGCATCGTGCCCACCGACGTGGGGATGCTGGCGCCGCTCGCGTATTCGAAGCTCTCGCCCGGCTTGATGTGGGGCTGCTGGCCCACCACGCCCAGGCCGCGGACTTCCTGGACCTTGTGATCGGCGTCGGTGATGATCCAGTGCCGCGAGAGCAGTTGGGCCGGAACATTGCCGGTGTTGGTGATGGTGATCGTGTAGGAGAATACGAACTGATGTTTCCCCGGGTCGGATTGATCCGCGAGATACGAGGCCGTCGTTGTCACCGTGATTTCGTAATGCTTGCCGTCAGCCATCGCCGCGCACACCTTTCCACACTTTCTGGATTATAGCCCGATGCCCACTCGCTACCGGATTGCACCCTCCATCCTGTCCGCCGATTTTGCGCGCCTCGGCGACGAAGTTCGCGCGGTGGAGGCCGCCGGGGCGGACTTCATCCACTTCGACGTGATGGACAACCATTACGTTCCCAACCTCACCATCGGCCCCCTGGTCTGCGCGGCGATCCGCCCGCACGTGACCATCCCCATCGACGTGCACCTGATGGTGAAGCCGGTGGACCGGATCATCCCGGACTTTGCCAAGGCCGGCGCGTCGATCATCAGCTTCCATCCCGAGGCATCCGAGCACGTGGACCGCACGATCGGGCTCATCCGGGAGTCGGGCTGCAAGGCGGGCCTCGTGTTCAATCCCGCCACGCCGCTCGACTGGCTGATGCATGTGATCGACAACCTCGACCTGGTGCTGATCATGTCGGTCAATCCCGGTTTCGGCGGGCAGTCGTTCATTCCGCATGCGCTGGAAAAGCTGAAAGCCGCGCGCAAGCTGATCGATGCCTCGCGCCAACGCACCGGGCGCGAGATCCTGCTGGAGGTGGATGGCGGCGTGAAGGCGGACAACATCGC